>JASHQG010000303.1 GCA_030037665.1 Acetobacteraceae bacterium | reverse complement strand
CGGCTTCCGCTACAATTTCGGCCAGATGCCCCCGCCGCCTCCGCCGGCACCTGTGGCAGCGCCGGCCCCGGCCGTGCAGCCGGCCCGTTCCTATCTGGTGTTCTTCGACTGGGATAAGGCGACTCTGACCTACCGCGCTCGCCAGATCATCAGGGAAGCGGCCGAGGCTTCGACCCACGTGCAGGTCACGCGCATCGACGTGAACGGCTACACCGACACCTCAGGCACGCCACAATACAACATGGGGTTGTCGATCCGCCGCGCCGCCGCTGTGAAGGCCGAGCTGATCCGCAACGGCGTCCCGGCCAATGTGATCACGACTCAGGGCTTCGGCCAGACCAATCTTCTGGTTCCTACCGGACCGGGTGTGCGGGAGCCGCAGAACCGTCGCGTCGAGATCATTCTGCACTGACCGGGTGAAAGCCGGGTCGGAAGCGAACGGGGCGCCGCGCGGCGCCCCGTTTGTTTTCGAGCCAATGCCGTTCGCACGTTTCGGCCACAGGACAAGCTCACGTGCCTACAGCCATGTGGCGCTCTCGGCATTGTCGGGCGAGTGAGACGAGCCATGCGGTACCGTGCAGTGTGTCCGGCGGTCGCGCCGGATGGAATCACGAAGCGGTGCTTCGGCCAGGCGCATTCCCGGCCCGGGGGTGGTCCGGACGGGCGGCGGCCGCTACGGGAGTGGCCAAGAGGGTGCGACGAGATCATTCCGGCCCAACACCGGTGATTATGGCGGAGGATGCCTGACATGCCGTGGAGAACGCCGATGATCTCCGCTCATACCCGTGGCGCTCGTGAAACAATGCAGCGTGATGCAATGGCTGGTGATTTGCTTCGCGAGACAAGTTCCTGATGATCGCGCCGGAGCCTCGCGCACCTGCACGCACCACTGCGGATCGGCGCGACCAAGAGCCGTTGGAGAAAAACACCATGCGATATCGGGCCACGCTCCTGGCCACCGCGCTTCTGGCAATGCCGGCGGTGGCTGTGGCTCAGCCGATCAGCGGTCTCTATATCGGCGCGGGAGCCGGGGCGGACCTGTCACAGGACACCCGGGCCAGTCAGGTTGAGCCGTCGATGCCCGGCGCGGGTCATCTGCGCCTCGAGCAGAACGTTGGCGTCACGGGTCTCGCCAGCATCGGCTACGCCCTGGGCAACGGCTGGCGCTTCGAGATCGAGGGCAACTTCGACAGCAACGGCATCGACAAGCTGGCCCGCACACCATTTCCGGCTTCAACCAGCGGCAGCCTGCGCAACTATGGCGCGATGGCCAACGCGCTGTATGACATGGATATCGGCGTACCATGGCTCTACCCGTACATCGGTGCCGGTGCCGGCTATCAGTGGACACACATGGACGGGCTGTCGGTCAGCCAGGCCGGCGGACCGTTCCACCTGGGCGTTGACGACACGGCCGGATCGTTCGCCTGGCAGGCGATCGCCGGCCTGGGGATCCCCATCGTCGGTATGCCTGGCCTGTCGGCGACGCTCGAATATCGCTTCATGGGCATCCTCAGCGGTGAGAAGTTTGATGGCAGCGCGACGTTGGCGGGGGGTGCCGCACCTGTGCCAGCGCAGCTCAAGCTGGGCAATCGGTACGATCACGAGCTTCTGATAGGCGTCCGCTACGCGTTCAACGTCACGCCGCCCGCCCCGCCGCCGGTCCCTGCTGCGCAGGCAGCACCGGCTCCCGTGCCGGCGCGCTCGTATCTGGTGTTCTTCGACTGGGACAGAGCAACGCTGACCGAGCGTGCGCGCCAGATCATCCAGCAGGCGGCGCAGAACTCGACCCATGTGCAGTACACGCGGATCGAGGTGAACGGCCACACCGACACGTCCGGCACGCCGCAGTACAACATGGGCCTGTCGACCCGCCGTGCGCGGGCGGTGGAGAGCGAGCTGGTGCGCGACGGTGTGCCGCAGAGCGCGATCTCGATCCGGGGGTACGGCGAGACGCATCTGCTGGTGCCCACGGGGCCCGGAGTGCGCGAGCCGCAGAACCGGCGGGTGGAAATTATCATCCACTGACGACCGCCGCGAGTCGACGAGAAAACAGGTGCCGAGCGGCGCCCTTTTCTTTTGCCGTCCTCTACTCATTGCGAGGCGCCCGGCACCGAAGCAATCTCTCAGACCGCATGGCCGGACCTGTCCCGGCCATCCATGCATTTTCAGGGAGCGTATGCGTGGAAGAAGTCGACTGCATTGTCGTCGGCGCGGGCGTCGTCGGCCTGGCCGTGGCACGCGCTCTGGCGCTGGCCGGGCGCGAAGTGATCGTGCTGGATGCCGCCGGGGGAATCGGCACCGAGACATCATCGCGCAACAGCGAAGTCATCCACGCCGGCATCTACTACCCTGCGAACAGTTTCATGGCGCGCTTCTGCGTGGCTGGGCGCCGCGCGCTCTACCGGTATTGTGCGGAGAAGGGCGTACCGCATCACAATTGCGGCAAGCTGATCGTCGCAACCAACGCCGATGAAAGCGCGATGCTGGCCAGCATCCAGCGCCGTGCCGAGGCCAACGGTGTCGAAGGCATGCGCATCGTCAGCGCGACCGAGGCGAAGACGATGGAGCCCAACCTGCACTGCACGAGTGCGCTCCATTCGCCGGCGACCGGGATCGTTGACAGCCACCGCTTCATGCTGGCGCTGCAAGGTGACGCAGAAAACGCTGGCGCCGTCTGCGTGTTTCTGACCCCGGTGACCGGCGCACGCGCGGCGAACGGCGGATTGGATGTCCATGTCGGCGGCAACGAGCCAACCGATCTGCACTGCCGGTTGCTGGTGAACTCCACCGGACTGCACGCGCCGGATCTGGCGCGACGTATTGTCGGCATGCCCGCGGAGCGCATACCCGGCCGGTATTATGCAAAGGGCAATTACTTCACGTTGAGCGGGCGTTCGCCGTTCGCCCGGCTGATCTATCCGGTGCCGGTGCCAGGCGGTCTCGGCGTGCATCTGACCATCGACCTCGGCGGCCAGGCGCGGTTCGGCCCCGACGTCGAGTGGATTGATGAAATCGACTACACCGTCGATCCCGCGCGCGCGAACAGTTTCTATGCGGCGGTGCGCAAATACTGGCCCGAATTGCCAGCTGGCGCGCTGCAGCCCGGCTATGCCGGTATCCGTCCCAAGATCACACCACGCGGCGCGCCGGCTCAGGACTTTGTGGTGCAGGGTCCGCAGACGCACGGGGTCCCCGGCCTGATCAACCTATTCGGAATTGAGTCGCCTGGCCTCACCGCGTCGCTCGCAATCGCCGATTACGTGCGCGAGGTGGCAGAGACACAATAACGCCGCCCGCGCTCGCCGGAGAGGTCGTCCGAGGCAGCGACGTCGGGCACGGCGCGAAACACAGAGACAGTCTGCGCGGTGCCTCCTCACCCTCGGCGCCAACCGGTCTCAGCCACTGCCACGTCAGCGACCGGTAGGTCGTGACGACTCGAATTCGCATGCTACAGGTCGGCGACATCGAACGAACCTTGGACCGCCATGAACGAAGTCCGGCCGATTCACATCTCTGGTTACTCCCGCACCCATAACGACTTCTACCCGACACCGCCTTGGGTCACCGCGACCCTGCTGCACCACGTCAAACTGCGCGGCCCGGTCTGGGAACCGTGCTGCGGCAACGGCGCCATCGCGCGTGTCATCGAGTCTTGCGGCCCGCAAGTGCACGCGACTGACCTCATCGATCACGGCTTCGGCCAGCATGGCGTCGACTTCTTCGCGTGCCGCGAATTTCCTGCCGGCTGCCAGGCCATGGTGACCAATCCGCCGTATGGTGATGGCGGTGTGATGTCGCGTGGCACAAAGGCATCGAAAGCCATGCTCGGCTTCGTCCGCCACGCCCTTGAGCTGACAGAGCGCGCTCACGGTCAGCTCGCGTTGCTGGTGCGGTTTCAGTGGATCGCCGGCAAGCGCGCGTCCGATCTGATTGCGTCGGCTCCGTTGGATGCAGTGATCGCCCTGACGCGGCGCATCACCTGGTTCGACATGGGCGAAAAGACCAACCAGGGCCAGCATCACCACGCCTGGCTGTTCTGGGACTGCGCGCGCGAGGCGAACATGCCGCCGCGCATCGTGTTCGCCGGGTCGCCGATCGCCGTCCCGCCGATACGAAGCAAGAAACGACGTCTGTCGCCGGGTCGGGTGCCAGGTTCAGACACCGCCGGGGCGTGAAACCGGCTTGGCCGTTGCATTGAGCGACGCGGTGCGGCACGGCGCAGGACGAGATGGTCTCGTCGCACCGTGCCTCGCCATAACCGACAGCCGAGGCTAACCGGCGATGTTGCGCCGCAGTTTCTCGCGCTTCACGACGACGCCCTCTGCGGCACCGAGCCGCACCACATTCACCGTGCCCGCAAGATCAGGCGAACCCGAGTAATAGGCCGGCACGCGCCCGTTGCCGACCTGTGCCGGCCGGTTCCAATGGCCCAGTGCGACATAATCGGCGCCTGTCGCCTCGATCTCCGCATCGCTTATCAGCCACGAAGGGCGGAGCGGCGGCACGCCGTCGGCTTCATAATGGCCATGCGCGAGAACGATCTGCCAACGCGTGCTGCGCGGGCGTGGCGAACGCAGCGGCACCATGTTGTCGTAATCGACATGCGCATGGCCCCATATTTCCAGTTCGTGCTCCGGGAATTCCACCGCCTGCGCATGTGTGAGGCCGATCACGTACACCTGTGGCAGATCGCCGAGACCATAGCGGCGATAGACTGAATCCGGCGTGAGCGGGTCGTGGTTCCCGGGCAGAAAGACCACCGGCCTGCCGGCATCACCGAGCAGGTTCAGTACGCGATCCATGGTCGCCGGCGTCTGGCGGTTGTGATCGAAAACGTCACCGACCAGCAGCACGATATGCGCATCCAACCCGCGCGCCGTATCCAGCACCCATCGCAGCCCGGCGGTGCCGTCGCCTTCATAGACCGGTTCGGTGTGGTCGTGGTCAACGTGCAGGTCCGAGCTGTGCACCAGTACAATGTCGTCGTTCACGTGTCGTTCCGAATATTCTGTCTGAGCGTTGATGCCAGCGCGTGGCGGGGGACGTCAACCGGCGGATGGCGGTGCCGCCGCGGCTCCGCTACGCTGGGAGAGCGCAATGACCGGAGGACGCGATGGCCGATGTCGAATGCTTCTTCGATTGCTCCAGCCCGTGGACCTATTTCGCATTTCACAACCTGCTGCTGATGGAGAAAGAGCTCGGCATCACGGTCGAGTGGCGCCCGATTCTGGTTGGCGGCGTGTTCAACGCGGTCAATCCCTCCGTGCACAACTCGCGCGAGAAGCCGGTGCCGCTGAAGCAGGCCTACGGCAAGAAGGACCAGCTGGACTGGGCACGCTATCTCGGCATCCGCATGCACTACCGGCCAACTGTGTTTCCGGTGAACAGCGTGAAGGCGATGCGGGGATGCACATGGCTGCAGCCACAGGGCAAACTGGTGCCCTTCGCGCTGGCGACGTTCGAGGCCTATTGGGGAGATGACAAAGATATTTCACAGGTGTCGGTGTTGACCGCGATCTGCGAGAAGACCGGGGTCGATGCGGCGACGCTGCTCGCCGCGACGGAGCAGCAGGACATCAAGGACAAACTGCGCGCGACAACGCAGGAACTGATGGATCGCGGTGGGTTTGGCTCGCCGACAATGTTTGTCGGCGGCGACGACATGTATTTCGGCAACGACCGCGTGCCGCTGATCCGCGATGCAGTGCTGCGGCGACGCGCCTCCTGACGCACGCCTGCCAGCACAAGGCGCGGCGCAACGAAGCGACCTGCTCGGCAGAACGCGCTGAAACGGCGAAGGGGCTCACGGCCCGATCGTGGACCGCCGCGCTGCGGGCAGTCGTGTCCGGCATGGTGTCGTGCGTGAACATCGGTTACCGGTATTTGACACCCAACCCCAACCCCCGCATCCTCAACGTTACCGAGGGGAGCCCCGCCGCAAGGGGCTGAGATACCGAGACATCCGGCGACGCCGGCGGCGCGGTGACCCTTGAACCTGAACCGGGTCATGCCGGCGTAGGGACGGGGACCAGCCATCGCCGCCAATCCCCCTTCTTCCGCCCGGACATCGACCGCCGCGACGAAGGAGGAACGCCATGACGGTCCAGTCGAAAGCCGCCGCCCGTCCCGACACGGTAACCACGGGGCCGATCGCCGGCTCGCACAAGATCTACACGAGCCCCCCAGGCCGGGCCGACATCCGTGTACCATTCCGCGAAATCGCGCTCGATTCCGCCGCGCGGGAGGAGCCGTTCCGCGCCTACGACACGTCCGGCATCTACACCGATCCAGGTGCGGCCATCGACCTTTCCGCCGGCCTGCCGCCGGTGCGGCGCGAATGGCTGGCGCGCCGCGGTTTTGCGCGCATCGACGCACGCGCAGTGAAGCCCGAGGACAATGGCAACCTCGGCGGTGACAAACTGGTCCCGGAATGCCCGGCCGAGCATCGGGTGTATGGCGGCAAGCCTGGCCAGCCCGTCACGCAGCTCGAATTCGCGCGCGCCGGCATCATCACCGACGAAATGGTCTACGTCGCGCACCGCGAAAATCTCGGCCGTCAGCAGGCAGCCGAAGGCGCGGCCGAACGCCTCGCCGACGGCGAAAGCTTCGGCGCGGCGCTGCCGGAATTCGTCACGCCTGAATTCGTGCGCCAGGAAGTGGCGCGCGGGCGCGCAATCATTCCCGCCAACATCAACCATCCGGAGCTGGAGCCGGTCATCATCGGCCGCAATTTCCTGGTCAAGATCAACGCCAACATCGGCAACTCCGCGGTCACGTCCGGCGCAGCGGAGGAAGTGGAAAAGCTGGTGTGGGCCATTCGCTGGGGTTCCGATACGGTCATGGATCTGTCGACCGGCAGGAACATTCACAATATCCGCGGCTGGATCTTGCGGAATTCGCCCGTGCCTATCGGCACCGTGCCGATTTACCAGGCGCTGGAGAAGGTGGACGGCGATCCGGCAAAACTTGACTGGGAAGTGTTCAAGGACACGCTGATCGAGCAGGCAGAGCAAGGCGTGGATTATTTCACCATCCATGCCGGTGTCAGGCTGGCGTATGTGCCGCTGACGGCGAGGCGTGTAACCGGCATCGTGTCGCGCGGTGGTTCGATCATGGCGCGCTGGTGCCTGTCACACCACAAGGAGTCGTTCCTGTATGAGCGGTTCGACGAGATCTGCGACATCATGCGCAAATATGACGTGTCGTTCTCGCTCGGAGACGGGCTGCGGCCCGGCTCCAACGCGGATGCGAACGATGCGGCGCAGTTTGCGGAACTGGAGACGCTCGGGGAGCTGACCAGGATTGGCTGGGACAAAGGCTGCCAGGTCATGATCGAGGGCCCCGGCCACGTGCCGATGCACAAGATCAAAGTCAACATGGACAAGCAGTTGCGCGAATGCGGCGAGGCACCGTTCTACACGCTCGGGCCGCTGACCACGGATATAGCCCCGGGCTACGACCACATCACCTCGGGCATCGGCGCGGCTATGATCGGCTGGTTCGGCACGGCGATGCTGTGCTACGTCACGCCCAAGGAACATCTCGGCCTGCCGAATCGTGACGACGTGAAGGTGGGCGTGATCACTTACCGCATTGCCGCGCACGCCGCGGACCTTGCGAAGGGCCATCCGCTCGCTAAGCTGCGCGACGACGCCGTGAGCCGCGCGCGCTTCGAGTTCCGCTGGGAGGATCAGTTCAATCTCGGCCTCGATCCGGATACCGCGCGCGAATTCCACGACGAGACGCTGCCCAAGGAAGCCCACAAGGTCGCACACTTCTGCTCCATGTGCGGCCCGAAATTCTGCTCTATGAAGATCACGCAAGACCTGCGCGTGGAGGCGGAACGCATGGCCGGGCTGGAAGCAAAGAGCCGCGAGTTCAAGGCGGGCGGCGAGCAGCTTTACGTGCCCGAAGCGGCCGCTGAATAAAACACCTCTCGCACGTGCGAACGAGCGATCGCGTTGATTGTTACGCAGGCGGCTTCTCCGCGTACCGGGGCGGCGCGAACCGCGCCGGCTCGTGCCGGGCCGGCCATGGTTCGCGGACGCAAAGTCGAGACGCGTTGCCTCGCGGGCGACCGACCAAGGGCACATTACCACGCGAACGCTTGCCCGCCGCCTGTCCCTGTTTGACGATACGGCCATGTCCGACCCTCGCGCCGCGCTCGACGCCATCGGTCTGATCCCCGACACGGAGATCGACATCGCCAATGCCGCGCTTCAGCTCGCCCGCGTCGACGCCCCGGACGCCGACTGGGAAGCGGCACGCGAACACCTCTCCGAGCTTGCCCGGCAGGCTGCGGCTCTTCGCGCCACCGACGACCTGCCGACCCGTGTCGAGTCCCTCGCCGGCCTGCTCGTCGCCCGCCACGGCTACTCAGGCGACAGCGACACCTACGACGACCTCGCCAATGCAAACCTGATCCGCGTCATCGAGCGCCGCCGCGGCCTTCCGGTCGCACTCGGCATCCTTTGGCTGCACGCGGCCCGCGCCGCGGGCTGGAGCGCACACGGCGTCGATTTTCCCGCGCACTTCCTGATCGCTCTGGAGGGCCGGCACGGCCGTGCCGTCCTGGACGTGTTTCATGAAGGCGCGCCCCTGGGCAGTCCGGAGCTGCGCGAGTTGTTGCGCAACATCGAAGGCGAGAACGCCGAGCTTCGCCCTGGCCTGCTGCGGCCGATGAACGCGCGGGGCGTACTGCTCCGGTTGCAGAACAACATCGCACTGCGTCGACTACGCACCGGCGAGCTGACGGGCGCGCTTGAGTGCATCACTGACATGCTGCGCATCGCGCCGGACCAGGCCGATCTGTGGCAGCAGGCCGGACTAATGAACCAGCGACTAGACCGCGTCGCCGCGGCGCTGCGCTGTTATCAGCATTATCTCGCGCTGGTACCTCAGGGACCCGCCGCGGATCGCATTCGCCTGCAGGTCGATGAGCTGCGGCAGCGTCTAAACTGACGCCCCCGCTAGCTCCGCAATCCGGCATGCTCCGCACAACCGGCCAGGAAGCCAGCCAGCGTGCGATGAAAATCCGGCTCGTCCAGCAGGAATGCGTCGTGCCCCTTATCGGAGGGTATCTCTACGAACGATACGTTCGCCCCTGCCCTGTTCAATGCCCGCGCAATCGACCGGCTTTCGGCCGTTGGAAACAGCCAGTCAGACGTGAACGACACCAATAAAAACCGCGTCTTCGTGCCACGGAATGCATTCGCGAGATCGCCCTGGTAATCCGCCGCCAGGTCGAAATAGTCCATCGCCCGCGTCAGGGTCAGATAGGAATTGGCATCGAACCGGTCGACGAAGGTCGAACCCTGGTGCCGCAGATAGCTCTCCACCTCGAACATCTCGCCGAACAGGGAAATCGCCTCGGTCGGATCCTTCGGTGCGTTCTGGATGCGACGACCGAATTTGCGGGTCAGCGCTTCCTCGGACAGATACGTGATGTGCGCGCACATGCGCGCCACCGCCAGGCCACGCGCCGGTTTGCGACCGTCGGCCCAGTAGCGTCCGCCCTGCCAGTCCGGATCGGCGAAGATCGCCTGGCGCCCGACTTCGTGGAACGCGATGTTCTGTGCTGAATGATAGGCGGCGCACGCGATCGGCAGCGCCGCGAAAACCGCATCAGGGAACAGCGCCACCCATTGCAGCACCTGCATGCCGCCCATAGAGCCGCCGAGCACCGCGAACAGCCGCGTGATGCCCAGGTGCTCCGTCAACCGCTTCTGCGCGCGCACCATATCGCCGACGGTCACCGGGGGGAAATCGGTGCCCCAGAGCGTGCCCGGCGCTTCGTCCCGTTCGGTCAGCGGGCCGGTCGAGCCCATGCAGCCGCCGAGCACATTGCAGCAGATGACGAAGAAGCGATCGGTGTCGATCGGCCGGCCGGGGCCGACCACGTCCTCCCACCAGCCGTCCTTGCCGGTGACCGGATGCCGCTCCGCAACGTACTGGTCCATCGTCAGCGCGTGGCAGATCAGTACGGCGTTGCTGTGATCCGCATTGAGCCGCCCGTAGGTGCGGTAGGCAACGGTAAGCCGCGGCAGATGCGCACCGCACTCCAGCGCCATGCCGTCCTCGAAGACGACATGGGTGTGGCTGACCCGGTCGAGCGTCGCCGTCTGGTCCATTGCGCCCGACATATGACGTGCTGCAATCCCCCGCAACTGTCCCGCCCGCTGTTTCCACGTCCGTGCGCTTCGGCTATCTGTTCCGCCCCTCGTCCGGCCAGAAGAATGTCGAGCCTCACCAGCCCTACCAAGACCGCCCCAACCACCCCAGACGCCAAGGAGCCGGCCCCGCCGGAGCACTGGCGCGGCGAGGATGGCAACGGTCTGGCCGGACTGCGTACGACACTCGATGGCATCGACGAAGAAATCCACGACCTGCTGATACGGCGCGCCCGCGTCGTTGAAGAGGTCGCGAAAACCGGCAAGCGCGCGGCGCTACGTCCCGGACGCGAGGCCTCGATCATCCGGCGACTGCTGGCGCGGCACAGCGGCGCACTGCCGCCACAGGCGATTGTGCGCATCTGGCGGGAGTTGCTGGCGGCAACAACCGCCATGCAGGGCAACTTCACGCTGGCGGTCTGCGACCCGCATGCCGGCGGCGCCTACACCCAGCTCGCGCGCGAGCAATACGGCTCGCTGACCCCGCTCCGCGTGCATGGCGGTGCCGCGCAGGCGATCGCCGAGCTGTCGGCAGGCGCGGCGTCGGTCGCGATCCTGCCGATGCCGTCGGAGACCGAGACTTGGTGGCTCACGGCACTGCGGCACCCCGACATTCATGTCGTCGCCCGCCTGCCGTTCTGGGCCCCTCGACCGGAGGGCGCGCCGACAGTGCAGGCGTTGGTGGTCGCGCGGTTCCCGCCGGATGCCAGTGAGCACGATCGGAGCTTCATCGGCCTCGAACTGGACGAAGGCGTAAGCCGCACGCGGCTGACCGCGGACGTGGCGGCGGCCGGATTTGCGCCCTCAATGGTGCTGCTGCGGCGCGAGCGAGGCGCAGGCCTCGCGCATGCTCTGGTCGAAGTCGACGGCCATGTCTCCGACGACGATGCGCGCCTGGACCGGTTGACGGCAAAGCGGCGTGCTCAGGCGCTCGGCGGCTATGCCGTGCCGGTGGGAATCGCATGACGACGCCGCGGCCGCGGCCGGAGATCCTCACGATCTCGCCCTATATCGGTGGCGAATCGACCCTGCCGGGCATCAACCGCACGATCAAGCTGTCGTCGAATGAAGGTGCGTTCGGTGTGCCGCCGGGCGCACAGCAGGCGATCCGCCACGCCGCCGAGGAGGCATATCGCTATCCCGATGGCGGCGCCGATGCGCTGCGTGAGGCCATCGGTCGGCGTTGGGGGCTGAACCCGACACGCATTGTTTGCGGCGCGGGATCGGATGACCTGATCTACCAGTTGTGCCTTGCGTACGGCGGGCCGGGACGCGACATCGTCATGTCGGCGCACGGGTTCGCGATCTACCAGATCGCCGGTACCTATGCGGGCAGCCGCGTGATCAAGGTGCCGGAACGCAATCTCACCGCTGATGTCGATGCAATGCTCGCAGCGGTCTCGCCGTCGACACGGCTGATGTTCCTCGCCAATCCGAACAATCCCACCGGCTCCATGCTGAGCGCGGCGGACGTGACGCGACTGCGCCAGGAGCTGGCACCGGAGGTGCTACTGGTGATCGATTCTGCCTACGCGGAATACGTCACGCGCGGCGATTACGAGCCCGGCATCAAGCTGGTCGATGCGACCGGCAACACCGTGATGACGCGGACGTTTTCCAAAGTGTTCGGGCTGGGCGGCATGCGCATAGGCTGGTGCTATGCGCCTCCAGACGTGGTGGATGTGCTCAACCGGATACGCGCGCCGTTCAATGTCTCGGTGGCAGCGCAGGTGGCGGCGATTGCGGCTTTGGCCGAGCCCGGCTGGGTCGAGAAAGGTCGCGACCACAACGCGGAATGGCGGCCGAAGCTCGCGGCGGGGCTGGAGGCGGCCGGCATCAAGGTCTGGCCAAGCGAGGGCAACTTCGTGTTGGCCGATTTCGGCACGCCAGCGCTCGCCGAGGCGGCCGACATATTCCTGCGCGAACGCGGCATCATCGTGCGCGGCGTGCGCGGCTACGGTCTGCCACATTGTCTGCGCATCACGGTGGGGCTGGCTGAGGAGGTAGAGGCGGCGGTCGCCGGACTGACCGCGTTCATGCGAGGCAGGCGTGGGTGAGGTCGGACCGGGCCGCTCCCCCACCGTGCTGGAAAGGGAGAGATGCGTAGGATCGATGGCGAAGGGCGTTGCGCGTGACACGTCGGCACGTGCCACAAACCAAGCGCCACGGCGCGGCGCGTTGATCCGCTTCGCGGCTCGACCCCACTTCGTGGAACCGGTGAATGGCTGACCTGCTCTTCCGCCGCATGGCGTTGCTCGGCATCGGACTGATTGGCAGCTCCGTCGCGCGCATCGCCCGCGAACGCGGCGATCTCGCTGCCGAAGTCATTGTGAACGCGCGCACGCAGAAGACGCTCGACCGCGTGGTCGAGCTCGGCTTCGCCGACCGCGTGGAGCTGGACCCAGCGCGCGCCGTGGAAGGCGCGGACTGTGTCATGCTGTGCACGCCCGTCGGCGCCTTCGCCGAACTCGCCGCGCGCATCGCGCCGAAACTGGCGCCGGGCGCGATCCTGACTGACGTCGGCTCGACCAAGCAGTCGGTAATCCGCGACGTCGGACCGCTGGTCCCCGCTGGTGTGCATTTCGTGCCCGCACATCCCGTGGCCGGCACAGAATACTCCGGCCCCGATGCCGGTTTCATCACGCTCTTTCAGGGCCGCTGGACGCTGCTGACGCCACCCCCCGGCACCGACGCCGCGGCCGTCGCGAAGATCGAGGAGCTGTGGCGCCGCTGCGGCTGCATGGTGGAGCGCATGGAGCCGGGGCACCACGACCGCGTGCTGGCGATCGTCTCACATCTGCCGCACCTCATCGCCTTCACCATCTGCGGCACCGCCGACGACCTCGCGGACGAGAGCCGGCGGGAGGTGATCAATTTCGCGGCCTCAGGCTTTCGCGATTTCACCCGCATTGCAGCGAGCGACCCCGTGATGTGGCGCGACATATTCCTCAACAACCGAGAGGCGCTCCTCGAGATGCTAGCGCGCTTCCTGGAAGACGCGCAGGCGATGGCGCGCGCGGTCCGTTGGGGGGATGCTGCGTATATTGAAGACAAGGTGGAGCGAGGGCGGAAGATTCGGCACAGCC
>JASHQG010000302.1 GCA_030037665.1 Acetobacteraceae bacterium | reverse complement strand
TGTTGCGCCCAAGCGCTGGACCGAGGCGTGCTCCCGGCAGAAGTGCGGTCGTTACCACCCGCACGCGGGCCCGGGTGGTGTTCTGCCCCAGCGATTCGTATCGACTACAACACGAATCGCGCCGGGTGACGGGGGACGGCCGTCACGCTCAGGTAAAAGGACTGACCAAAATCAGTCCGCAGCGGCCGGGACCACGTCCGCCAGCGTGAGTTCGCCCGATTTGCCCTCCTGGCGTCGGATGGTAAGGCGGCGATCGTGGTATGCCGACACGCCCGGCTGATGGGCGATCGACACCAGCGTCGTGCGCGGCAAATGTTGGCGGAGAACGTGGTAGAGTTCCGCCTCAGCCTCGGGATCCAGGTTGGCGGTTGCCTCGTCCAGGAAGATCCAATCCGGCTTGGCCAGCAGCGCACGCGCCAGCGCCAATCGCTGTTGCTCTCCGGCCGAGAGTCGCATTGACCAGTTGTCCTCGGCGTCGAGTCTGTCGGCGAGGTGTCCCAGGCCAACATCGGTCAAGGCCTGCGTGAGCGTCGCCCGGTCAAAGGTACTCGCCGGATGAGGATAGGCGACGATATGGCGCAGCGTGCCGAGCGGGATGTAAGGCCGCTGTGGCAGGAAGAATGCGTTGCGCGGGATCTCCACGCGACCGTGGCCGAATGGCCAGATGCCCGCGAAGGCACGGAACAAGGTGGATTTGCCGCCACCGGACCGGCCCGTCACCACCACGGAATGACCCGGCTGGAGGACCAGGTCGGCATGCTGGAACAGCGGCGCACCATGGGGCAGCGCGACGGTGACGTCGCTCAGTCGCAACGTGCCGTCGGCGGATTCTGCACGTTCGAAGCCCTCCGCTGCCGCGGCGCGGGCGGCGACGATGGCACGATGGAACGTGACAAGGCGCTCGACGATGGCACGCCAGTTGGCAAGCTGTGAGTAGGCCGCGATGAACCAGGACAAAGCACCCTGAACCTGACCAAACGCGTCGACAGTCTGCATCATACCGCCGAGCGCGATCTTTCCGGAGAAATAGCGCGGCGCTGAGACCACGACAGGGAATACGATGGCGGCCTGGTTGTAGCCGACGACCAGTGTGTTGAGCATCTTGATGCGCCCCATGATCGCGAACCAGTTGCCGACCACTGCGCGGAAGCGGTGGGAGAGCACGCTTTTCTCTTCGTCCTCGCCGCGCTGCAGCGCGATGCCTTCCATGTTCTCGCGTACGCGCACGAGGGCATAGCGAAAATCCGCTTCGACCCGCTGCTGGCGGAAATTCAATGCCGAGAGCGGGCGGCCGACCCGGTGCGTGCAGTAGCTTCCGAATATCGCGTAGACGAGCGCGATCCAGACCATATAGCCGGGGATGGTGACGCCCAGTATCCGTATAGAACCGCCGAGAACCCAGAGCAGGCTGAGAAAGCTGAACAGGGTTACGATGTTGGACAGCAGGCCAAGGCCAAGGGAGAGCGTGTTGTCGGTGAAGGTGCGCAGGTCCTCGGCGATGCGCTGGTCCGGGTTATCGGTGCCGACGGCGGCGCGGTCGGTCGTGAGGCTGATACGGTAGTAAGCACGATCGGCGAGCCATTCATCGAGGAAGCCCGTGGTCATCCAGCGTCGCCAGCGGATCTGCAGCCATTGGTTTAGGTAGATCCCGTAGACGGCGATGCCGATGTACACCACGACTACCCCGCAGAAGCCGGGCATAAATCCCTCCGATGTGCGGCGATAGAGGAAGATGAGTTGGATGAATGCCTCCCAGTTCTTCTGCTGCAAGGCGTTGTAAAAGTCGCGCTGCCAGTAGTTCAGCACGACCGTGAGGCCGACCTGTGCCAGGTTCAGGATAATGATGGAGATCAGCAGCGCCCAGGCGGAGCCACGTTCGTCCGAACGGGTGAAATACGGCTTGGCGAGCCGATAAGCGTCCTTGAGGAACGAGCCTAGTCCAAGCATGCGCGAATCATCTTTCTTTAGGGGGTTTCGATGGTCCGGTTCAGGGCAGCAAGCCATGCCGCCAGCCGATGTCGATTTACGCCAAGGTCCGAATAGCCATACACGCTGCGTGAATACAGCACCATCGTGGCTTCGTTCCGGCCGGCGGGTGAAACCTGCGCCATGATTTGGTCGGGAAAGTTGAAAACGGCACTCCGGGCGACCCAGTTGGCCTGGAGCCGGTCCGGGTAGGCGGCCGCGGCAAAGGTGCGAGGTTGCGCCGCGGCGACGGCCTGGATGCCGGCGTAGAGACGGTCAGCGGGGACCGGATAAACCGGGGTGACGATGTCCGGCGGCGGGCTAAACCCGTTCGGAGCGGCCAGGGCGGTGTTCGGGCTGGCGGGGCGGATGATCTGTGTCACGTCGATTTGCGGCGGCACCGGCAAGCCGTGCGCGCCGGTCGCACCGCAGGCGGGCAGGAGCAGGCCAACAAGCCATGCGAGCGGGTTCATGCCGGCAACTCACCCAAAGAGGAGGGGGCTTGGACGCGTTCGTGATTGCTTCATTCTTGCGCCAGCTTACCAGCTTTCCGGGCCAATCGGCCTCAATTCGGCAGTTGGAGATTATCTGGTTGGAATCCGGCGCTTTTCTCCAATCACTCCGCGATGATCTCGAGCCGAGAATGGGGTGGTTGCCCCGTGAGGGGCCTGGGACCGTGACCCTCGGCGGCTGAATGTACGGTCAGACTTGTCTCTCGACCAACGAGGCGCGCGGGGCTGCCGCCGCGGACAACGAAACGCCGGATGGCGTTCTGGCGAACATCGCTCGAAGCGGCACGTGTCGCAAAACGCCTGACGCGGGTGACCGCCCGGCTCATCCGTCTCGCCCTCCTGCGTGTCGACAGCCGATATTCGGGTTTCGTTGATAGATGCCGCCACAAGTCCATGATCTTTCGTCTTTGTGCCCGAAATGACGTTGCTGAACCGGTTCTGCCGTGCCGCGGGATCCAAAAAACTTGGCGGCGGACGCATTGCGAGCGCGTCTTATCAGGTTGCTGCAATCGCGCCGCGACTTCCGCACCGGGAGAACCCGCACCCCGTGGTGCAACGCCCAGCGCGCGGAGCAAATCCTGGGGCGCGGAGCAAATCCTGGGGCGCGCAGGCGGCGGACCACACGACGATCCGTCACCCGCTGTCCGTGTGCCTTGCAGGCTGGCGGGGCTGCCAGCCGGCGCATCCGAGATCGGCCCCCGGGAGGCCGAGACGCTCGTTCCGAGTCAGACCGCCACGCTGAGCGTCTCGCACTGCATGACACCAGCCCAGGCTGTCAGCCGGCAGGACAGCTGGCGGAGGAAGCCAGTTTCGGCCCAGGCAGCTTGCAACGGATCACGGGCACACGCTGGACCGCCCGGCAGCGGTTTGACGCTGTGCGGGGGCGGCACGCTGGCCGCGGGCGCGCACCGGATGAGCGGGCAGACCCGCAACCCACGGCCATGCAGGCTGGCGCTTCATACCAATGGCGCTCATCTGTAATGGCTTGCGCCACAGTCATGGGCCGCGCACAACGTAATCGGTCTGCGTGCGATCGAGCAGATCGTTTCGCCGTCAGCGCAACGAACCCGGTCAGCTCCGTGCTGACCGAAAGACGGGTCGCCTGATGAGCGTCAGTAAGTCCGGACGTCCTATGGACGGCCCGCCTCGGCGATCGCGAGCGGCTCAAGCAGAAGCCCCTGCCGTTCATAGCGCTTCCTGGCGCGGCTGAACCGCACAACGACGGCGGACCGCAGGCTTTTCGCCTTCGCCCGCCGCGTCAGCTGCGCGTTGCCGCGCGGGAGGAACTCGAGGTCGTCGAGGCCGGCGCAACGCAGGCAGCACGGACCAGGCTTTTCCATCATCAGCATTCCGCCGCCGTTGCCACAGCGATGGCATTTCCAGTCTCGATTCAGCGGCATGATTACCACGAGTTCCGGCGCGGCATCGGACTTGGCGATCACGCGCTCGCGCTGTTTGTCCGAGAGCGATGGCGGTAGCCAGTGCGTGCGGAATTGTGCTTCGACTGACGGTTCGCCGTCGTACGTGAAACGCAGTGCCGGACGCTCGAGCCCGCGCGCGACATACACTGCCTCATGCGGTTGCAGCCCTTTGCTCTCCGCCCAGTCCCGGAAGAGCTGCATCGCCTGTGCAAGGCGGTCGGGACGGACTTGCAGACCTTCCTGCAACGTGTCGATGCGTCCCTGCTGCCAGCGCTCCCACCAGCTTGTGTCCAACCAACGAATGCCAAGCAACACATCGACCAGACTGGCATAGGCATGCGCCTCGAGGGCGTCTTCCGCCGCTCTCGCGATACGCACGGCCAAGCTGTCGTGCGGCCCGCGCATCTCACGCCGCGAGTTGCAGGATTTGCAGGACATCCTCCTCGCCATGCACCGGTCGCGGGTTGCGGTGCAGGTAGTGGTCCAGCATGGCCGCGCGCGCCACCGTCGCAAAGTGTGCCTCCGTCACCCCGACTGCGGCCAGCGTGCGCGGCAGACCGAGACCAGCGATGAATTCACCGAGCGTCCGCCATGCCGGTTGATCAGGTGCGCCCATTGCCTCCGCCACCAGCCTTTGTCGCGCCGCATTCGCCGGCTCGTTCCAGCGCAGCACGGCAGGCAACATGACGCACGACGTATAGCCGTGCGGGACATTGCAGGTTCCACCGAGCACGTGGCCGATCCCGTGGCTGGCGCCCATCGATATGCCGAACCGATTGTGTTCAGTCGCCAGCCACACCGCGAGCTGTGCGTCCAACCGTGCTGAAAGATCCGACGGATCGACCTTGGTTCGCGGCAGAGCCGAGCACAGCAATCGCACCGCGTGCAGCGATTCCAGCGACGACCGCGGATCGGCAGCGTCGGCGCAGATCGTCTCCACGGCGTGGTCCAGAGCGCGAATGCCGGTGGAGAGCCACAGCCACATCGGCGTGCGCAGCGTCACCGCCGGATCGAGTACGATCACGCGCGGCATCAGCCGCGGATGCCGATAGATTTCTTTCAGCATGGTGCGCGGATCGGTGCATCCTGCCGGCGGATTGAAGTCGCCGCCCGACAGCGTGGTGGGAATGGCGATCTGGCCGATTTCCGGCGGGGCGTATTCCGGCGTGACGCGGCTTCCGTCAGGATGCACACGCACGACGAAGCGATCGAAATCCTCGATGCGAGTGACGTCGTGCTGCAACGCGAGCCGCACCATCTTGGCTGCGTCGGTCAGTGAGCCGCCGCCGAAGCTTACGATCAGGTCGGCGCCGGCACTGCGTGCGGCGTTCGTCGCACGCAGCACAGCATCGCGCGGCGTGTGCGGAGGCATGCCATCGTAAGAGCCGGCGTAGCGCTCGCCCAGCGCGGACCGCAGCCCATT
The DNA here is from genome assembly GCA_030037665.1 of Acetobacteraceae bacterium. Taxonomy (GTDB): domain Bacteria; phylum Pseudomonadota; class Alphaproteobacteria; order Acetobacterales; family Acetobacteraceae; genus JASHVB01. The sequence continues at coordinate 16,069 of JASHQG010000302.1, read as the reverse complement.
CACCCAGTCGGTCTCGCGATCGAGTGTGTGGCTGACCAGCATGAACACGCGGTGGGCGCCAATGCGGGCAGCTTCGGCGGGCAACACCGCGGCGGCAGGGTGACCATAGACGATGCGGTCGACCGCAAAGTTTTCATAGGTGCCCTGCATCGTGGCCTCCTGGCCCCCCCGACGTTGCGAAGATCTATGCACGCAGCAATGACAACGGCGGCGACGGATGAAACCGCCGCGGATCGACCGCGCCAACAATCCCAGCCGCGCCGTGCGGATCTCGCCCCGTCACGATGTCCGCGACCAACTGCCCTGCCGCGGGCGACGTCTGAATGCCGTAGCCACCCTGACCCACGCACCAGAAGAAGCCCTCTAACGCAGCATCCCAGCCGATTGCCAGGCTGCCGTCGGGCGTGAATGTGCGCAGGCCGGCCCAGCTCCGCTCAATGCGCTGCACCGAAATGTCCAGCGCCTGCTGCATCCGATCGATGCCAATGGCGATGTCCAGCTCATCCGGTTGCACGTCGTGCGCATGCATCGGCGTCTGGTCGGCAGGTGACACCATCAGCCGCGTCCGCGCCTCGGGTCGCGCGTACCAGTCGTGACCGACCGATACCAGCATCGGCCAGCGCGCGACATTGTAGGGCGCCGGATCGATAATCGCCGCGGTTCGCCGGCACGGCGAGAGGCCGAGCGTTGCCGCCCCGGCGATTGAAGCAACCTCGTCGCCCCAGGCGCCGGCGGCGTTCACCACGACCGACGAACGAAAGACGGCACCGGCGCTGGTTTCCACAAACCAGCGTCCATTGCAGCGCTCAATCCGGCCGGCGCGGTGGCGCAGTGCCAGGCTGCCGCCGCGCGCGCGCAACTGACGCAGGAAGCCCTGATGCAGTTCGGCAACGTTTATGTCGAACGCATCGTCCTCGGCTGCGGCGGCAACCGCGTAGCCATCGCGCAGCGCAGGGACCAACGCCTTCACATCGGCCAGCGGAATGTCCCGCAGGCCGCTGCCCTCGGCATGCAGTGCGGCTAGCTCCACTTGCTGGTCCTCGCGTGCCAGGAACACGACGAGGCGCCGCGTCATCAGCGGCACTTCGGCAAGATCCCGAGGCGGGTGCTCGAAGAAGGGGCGTGACAGTGCCGACAGTATGCGGACGTCGGGCGGCCCGTAATTCTGCACCCATAGTGCGGCGGAACGGCCGGTGGTGTGATAGCCGGCTGCTTCCTCTGCCTCGATCAGGGCGATGTGCCGGTCGGCGGCCAGCGCCGCGGCCGCGCTCGAACCGGCAATGCCCGCGCCGATCACCGTCACATCAACGTCCTGCGTGTCCATCGGCGCAGCATCGATCCTGGTACCGGTCGATGCAACCCGCTGTCGCACCGCAGACACCACAAAGCGCAGCATCCTGCCCGCTCAGGTCAAAGGGAGAATCGGGTAATGACCACAACTATGCACGCTGGTACCAGCGCACGGACTGAGCCGCGATCAATGCGATCACGATTATTCCGGAGCCATTGACCATAGCGGCTTCGAACCGTGGGTGCACCTCAATCATCTCCGCATATTCCTGCGCTAGTGATGCGGACCGCAGGGGACTTCAGCGACCATTGAGGCGTCATCGCTTCTGAGACGCGCGATGGGGAGCGGCAGCTCGTGGCACAGCTGCGGCACGCGGGCGAGCCGGTCTTGCCGTGGCGTGCCAGAAGCGGAACCATGCAGGACTGATCGAGGGGGAGGGCGTGATGGTCGATCTGGTGGTGCGCAGTGAAATGGTCGCCACACCACAGGGCGTTGGGCCGTTCGACGTGGCGATTGCCGGGGAAAAGATCGTCGCTGTCGCGGCGCAAGGTAGCCTGCCGATCGCAGATGGCGTGCGGCTGATCGACGCGACCGGCAAGATCGTCATGCCTGGCGGCATCGATCCACACGTGCATTGCAAGTGGTTCCTGCCCAATCCGGATGGCAGCGCGGGTCTGACCGATCCACCCGACGTAGTGGGCAGGGCGGCCGTGCATGGCGGCACCACAACCCTCATCGACTTCACCCGCGCGTCGCAGGGCGACAATCTGAGAGATGCGATTGAAAAGCGCGAGGCCGACTGGAAGGGCCACTGCGCCTGCGACTACGCGCAGCACATCATGGTGGAGGGCGCACTGCCGGTCGATTTGCCGCCTCAGCTGGCCGAGGCGATCCAGGCGGGTTTTCCAACGGTGAAGATCTTCACCACGGACATCACGCCGAGCCGCAAGGGGCGTATGGTGGACTTTGGCGACATCTGGGAAGTGTTCCAGGTGCTGGCGGCAAATCGAGGGCTCGGTGTGATCCACTCCGAGGACAATGACATCGTCATGCACATGTATGGCAAGCTGATCCGGGAGGGCCGTACCGGATTTGAGAATCTAGCCGAAGTACACAACACGCTGAGCGAGGACGTCTCCTTCCGCCGCGTGATCCGTCTGGCAGAGAAGGTGACGGGAACCGCGCTTTATATGATGCATACTTCGGCAGCGAGTGGCGTCAGCGCAATCCGTGAGGCCCGCGCACGCGGCGTGCCCATCTATGGCGAAAGTCTGCACCAGTACATGCTGTATACCTCGGAGGACTACAGAAGACCGCGTGGGCAGATCTATCATACGTACCCTTCTTTGAAGTCGGCAGAAGACCAGGCGGCGTTGTGGGCGGGCACGCTGGATGGCTGCATCAACTGTGTGGCGACGGACGAGATCTGCTGCACTCTGGCGAAGAAGCTGCAGGGCGCGCGGATCGACGATACGACCGGCGGCAATGCCGGTGTTGAGCCGCGGGTTGCGCTGATGTATACCGAGATGGTCGGCCGTCGCGGTTATTCGCTGAGCCGATACGTTGATCTCATCTCAACAAATGCGGCGAAGATTATGGGGCTGTATCCGCGCAAGGGCGCGATCGCAGCGGGATCGGATGCAGATATCTGTGTGCTTGATCCGGCGGACAAGCGGGTGATCCGCGCCGAGGACCTGCATGAAGCCGATTACACGCCATGGGAAGGCCGCAAGATGGAGGCGTGGCCGTGTCTCACGGTCCTGCGGGGGAAGGTCGTGGTGGAGAACGGCACGTGGAAGGGCTCGCTTGCGGACGGCAAGTGGCAACATCGGAAAGTGGCAGAGGAGATATTGTCGGGCCCGCAACTGTGACTGGTGAAACCTCTCGGCCGGGGTGGGAGACGCTGCGCAGCGAAGTGATGCCAGGCGCGGTTGCCGAATTCGGTACGGCGCCGGCGGAGGCACGCCCAGCCGCGTCGCCGCACTCCGCGAGCTTTCCCGCACTGGGCACGGGCGAGGCTTGCAATCTGCTGCGTGACTGTCTGTTTTTGTGGAACGTCGCCGCGCGCGTGACACCAGCCGCCGATGCCATAACCATCCACACGTCCGATGGCACCTTCACCCTCCAATCCGCCCCCGCCGATGCACGTCCCGTCCGCTGGTTCCTGCAGACACCCACGCGCGCTGCCGCGAATCGTCCGCCACGCGCTCTGCCTTCGATCGTTGCGGCCCTGTCCGCGCTCTGCAATGCGCTTGGCGACGGCTCGGGGAGCACGCTGCGCATCGGAACTGGAGGCACGTCCGCATGAAGCGTGGCACGGCGACCTGACACGTTTCGCCGACCGCGATGACATGGGCGCGCGGTTCGACCACGCCCAAAATCGTCGACCCCATCGTGCCGAACTGCGGAGGGGGGCAATGGTGTCGCAGCAATGACCGCGGATGAGGCGCTCCCGCACCGTGCCCACGGATCAGCGAGTGGGCTACGCGAAGGTTGCGAACTGGCTGGCGGAACGGCTGACGACTGAACGGACGTCGCCCGCACCTGCGTTGCGCAGGTGGCTGACCGGTATCATCCCCCGCTGAGGACCGCGGCATGAGAACCGTCGCTCTGCTGCCTCGACCGGTGGCCAAGATGCAACAAACGTAACGCCCAGAGCCCGGACCGAAATGATCAGTCCGCGGCCGCGCCCATTTTCTGAGCCAGGACCGGCAGTCGATGCCGCTTCGGAGTCAGCCAGCTTTGCAGCCGGTCCAGGTAAAGATAAATCACCGGTGTTGTGTAAAGTGTCAGCAACTGGCTCAGCGCCAGCCCACCCACCATCGCGTAACCAAGCGGCCGCCGCAGTTCCGATCCCGCTCCGTGGCCCATCATCAGCGGAAAACCGGTCAGCATCGCCGCGACTGTCGTCATCAAGATCGGTCGGAAGCGCAGCAGACACGCTTGGCGGATCGCCTCATGCGGCGGCAGCCCATCGTGACGTTCCGCCGTGATGGCGAAATCCACCATCATGATGCCGTTCTTCTTCACGATGCCGATCAGCAAGATCACACCGATCAGCGCGATGACAGAGAGGTCGTAGTGCACCAGCAGCAGCGTCAGCAGCGCGCCGACGCCCGCTGATGGCAGCGTTGACAGGATTGTCAGCGGCAGGATGTAGCTCTCGTACAGAATCCCCAGAATGATGTACACGCTGATCAACGCCGCTGCGATCAGATACGGCTGGCTCGCCAGCGACGACTGGAACGCCTGCGCTGTCCCCTGGAACGAGCCAGCCACCGTAATCGGCACGCCCATCTGCCGCACCGTCCGCTCAATCGCATCCACCGCCTGTCCCAGCGCGGTGCCGGGTGCCAGATTGAAGGAGATCGTCACTGCCGGGAACTGGCTCTGGTGGCTGATCGACAGCGGTTGCACGGGCATTGTGCTCCAGTGCACAAAGCTCGACAGCGGCACCGTCGCGCCAGTCGCCGAACGCACGTACAGCTTTTCCAACGTCGCCGGATCGCCGGCCATGGCAGGCGGCACTTCCAGGATGAGGTGATATGAATTCACCTGCGAGAAATACTGCGTAATCTGGCGCTGGCCGAATGCGTCGTACAGGGTGTCGTCGATGACCTGCGCTTGCACGCCGAAGCGTGCGGCGGCATCACGGTCGATCACCAACGTTGCAGTCGTCCCACCATCCTGCTGGTCGCTGGTCACGTCCCTAAGCATCGGCAGGGTTTGCAGATGTGCGAGAATACGGGGCGCCCACCGGAACAACTCGTCCAGGCTCGCGTCCTGCAGCGTGTACTGGTATTCGGTCTTCGTTGCCCGCGCGCCGACACGCACGTCGGGGATCGGCTGCAGGAACATCTTGCCGCCGGTCACCTGGGCGAACTTTGGCCTCAGGCGGTTGATGTAATCCTGCAAGGACCCGCCGACACGCTGATCCAGCGGCTTCAATGCAATGAACAAGCGTCCTTGGTTGTTGGTGGCCGCGGAAACGCCGCCACCGATAGACGACACATAAGCCTCGGTGTCTGGATCGGCCGCGATGATGTCGCCCAGCCGCTGCTGCACCCGCATCATCTTCTTGAAGGAGATGTCCTGTGCCGCCTCTGTCGTGCCAAGTACGATCCCATTGTCTTGGGGCGGGAAAAATCCTTTTGGCATAATGACGTACAGATACACGCTCAGGCTGACCGTCGCGATAAAGGCCAGCAACGTGATAAAATGGTGGCGGAGCGCCACGTCCAGCGTGCGCCGGTAGCCGCCAATCATGGCGTTGAAGAAGCCCTCAATGATCCGGTACAGCGCGCCGTGCTGGTCCCCCTCGTGGTGCAGGAAGCGCGAACACATCATCGGCGTCAGCGTGAGGCAGACGAAGGCCGAGACGAGCACCGCTGTGGTCACCGTCACCGCAAACTCCCGGAACAAGCGGCCGACGATGCCGCCCATGGCGAGCAGCGGGATGAATACTGCGACGAGGGAGAAGCTGATAGAGACGATGGTAAATCCGATTTCGGCGGCACCCTTTATGGCAGCCTCCATCGGCGGTATGCCGTGTTCCACGTGGCGAAAAATGTTCTCCAGCATCACGATGGCGTCGTCGATGACGAAGCCCACCGCGAGCGTCAGTGCCATCAGCGACAGGTTGTCCAGGCTGTAGTTGAACAGGTACATCACCGCGAAGGTGCAGATCAGCGCGACCGGGATGGTGGTGCTGGGGATGATGGTCGCCCACAGGTTGCGGAGGAACAGGAAGATCACCAACACGACGAGGCAGACGGCGAGCACCAGCGTGAACTGCACGTCCGCGACCGAAGCGCGGATTGTCTGCGTGCGGTCTACGATCGTGGTGATGTGGATCGTGGGCGGGATCGACGCCTCCAGCCGCGGCAGCGCCGCCTTGATGCGTTCCACCGTATCGATGACGTTGGCGCCGGGCTCCTTGAATATAATCAGCAGGATGCCTCGCTTGCCGTTCTGCCAGGCTGCAAGCAAGCGGTTCTCCGGGCCGTCGATCGCGTGGCCGACGTCGCGCACGCGCACCGGCGCGCCGTTGCGGTAGGCCAGCACGACGTTGTCGTACTGCGCCCCCCGGGTCATCTGGTCGTTGGCGTAAACCGTGTAGGCCTGATTCTCGCCATCGATGCTGCCCTTCGGTGCATCGGCCGTGGCGTTCGTCAGTACGTTGCGCGCGTCCTCGATGGTGATACCCATCGCCGCAAGCTTTTCCGGATCGACCTGCACGCGCACAGAGGGCTTCTGCTGGCCTCCGACCAACACCTGCGCGACACCGGCGATCTGCGAAATCTGTTGCGACAGCACGTTTTCTGAAAAGTCATCGACCTCTATCAGCGGCATGGCGTCGGATTGCGCTGCCAGGATCATGATCGGGGCGTCGGAGGGGTTCACCTTTCGGTAGGTCGGCGGACCCGGGAGCTCCTTTGGCAACTGCGCCGCGGCGGCCTGGATCGCCGCCTGTATGTCACCGGCGGCGCCGTCGATGTTGCGGTCAAGGTCGAACTGCACGGTGATGCTGGTGGTGCCCAGCAGGCTTACAGACGTGAGCTCCGAGACCCCGGGAATCTGGGCGATCTCCGTCTCCAGCGGCTGCGCCACCGTTGCGGCCATAGTGTCAGGACTGGCGCCCGGAAGCTGTCCGGTAACGACGATGGTGGGGAAGTCAACGCGCGGCAGCGGCGCCACGGGGAGCAGCGGATAAGCGGCAATGCCCACCAGAACCAGCGCTGCCATGACCAGCGAGGTGGCGATCGGGCGCTTGATGAAGGGTGTCGATATACTCATGGTTCAGCCGCCCGCCTGCGGTGTCCGCGCCGTCGGTGCGGCTGGCGTGGCTGCGACGTGGATGCCGTTCTCCAGGCGTGACTGACCGTCCAGCACAACCAGCTGCCCGGCATCCAGGCCCTCTGTGACCACCATGATCGGACCCCGGTCCACGGCTTTCACCGGCTGGCGCTGCACCGTCGAGTCAGGCTTGACCAGATAAACGTACAATCCGGCCGGACCGTGCTGCACGGCCCGTGTCGGCAGGGTCACCACCGCATTGTCGGTCCGCAGCAGCAATTGCGCTTCGACGAACTGGCCCGGCCAGAGCTTGTCGTTTTGGTTTGGGAATGTTGCCTTCAGGCGGATCATCCCTGTCGTGGCGTCGATCGCATTGTCCGGGGTGAGCAATGTCCCCTGTGCAAGCGGCAACTTGGTGTCACTGGACCGGGCGGCGACCGGCATCGCGCCAATGCCCATCGCCGCGACAATCGACGGCAGGTCGGCCTGCGGAAGAGTGAAGAGCACGGTGATCGGGTGAACCTGGGTTATCGTCACGATCCCGCCCGGATCGGTGGCATGCACCAGATTGCCCGGATCGACCCGGCGGAGGCCGATGCGCCCGTCGAACGGCGCGGAGATGAAGCAGAAGCCGAGGTTGAGCTGGGCTGCCTCGATTGCCGCATCGTCGCCCTTCAGCGCCGCGGTGGTCTGGTTTACCAGGGCGACCTGGGTGTCCACCTGTTGCCGCGACGCGAAATCCTTGGTGGCCAGCGATGAGTAGCGCTGCAGGTCGAGCTTTGCGTCGACAAGCTGCGCCTCATCCTGCGCCTTCTTGGCCAGCGCCTGGTCGAGCGCCGCTTGGTACGGCCTCGGGTCGATCACGGCGAGCAGCGTACCCTGCTGGACCATTTGGCCCTCGGTCACCGCGAACCGTTGCAATGTGCCGTCGACACGTGCGCGCACAAGAACGGTGTTCAGAGCCTGTACCATGCCCAGGCCGTTCAGCCATACCGGCACGTCTTGTCTCGTTGTTTTCACGGTCGTCACGGGGATTGCCGGGGCGCCGTGAAGCGGCTGCGCGAGGGCGGCGATATGCCACGAGAGCATCGCAACAGCGGCCATCCACCCCGTCATCCGTGGCCCCGGCACGTGAAATCTGCAGCGAGTTTGCTGCATTAGGGACAATCTCCCGCTCAAAATGTGTCGCCGGCCGCGGCCGGCTGCCTTGCCCACATGCAGCAGTTTTATCGAAAGCCGGAGCTGCTGCCCGGGCTAGTTTGACGTCAGTCAATGAGGCGTCAATCCCACGGATACAGAATGATACATGCTCAGACAGCAGCGACGCCGAGCGCGCGACGGAACCGGTCTGTCAAATACGCCCCGTCGCGCGGCGGCAGGTGGCGCGGCTTCTCGTCCGGCGCGATGCGCAGCACCGCGAACAGCGATTCGCGGCGCAGCCGGTCCCGCAAAGCGCGGACCTGGTCCATGTCGCGCGCGGTCACTGTTGCGATCCAGCCACAGGCAGCCGCGACGGCCGCGAGGTCAGTTGTCAAGCCGGTATGACTATGCTGGGAGCCTGTCTCGCCGTAGCGCGCATTGTCCAGTACGGCGATCGCCAGGTTTGCGACCTGCGCAGCGGCGATGGTGGCGAGTGAGCCAAGGCCCATCAGCATTTCGCCATCACCGGTCAGAACCAGAACGCGCCGCTTCGGCTGCGCCAGCGCGAGACCGAGGCCGATCATGGCCGCCCCGCCCATCGCGCCCCAGAGGTAGAAGTTCAGCGGGCGGTCGCCACGGGCCGCCACATCGTAGGCGGCAGCGCCCAGACCTGTGACAACCAGCAACTCGCCGGGGTCGCGCAACAGCGTCGCGACGACCTCGCGGCGGTCGAGCGTTCCATCGTTGGCGCGGCTCATTTCGTAAACACCTTGGCGCCGATCAGGCGCTGCGAAAACAACACGGCGACCGACACCTGACTGTCGAACGCGAGCTTGGCTGAGGCGGCGACGATTTCCGCGACATCGTCCGGACTCTCCGCGCGGCGAACATGCACGCCGGCGGCGGTCAACACGGTGGGCGTGGCGCTCCCCATCGGTACCTGCCACGGGTTGAATTCGGCCCATTCGCCGCGCATCGTCACCAGGGTGAAGAACGGCATGTGCATGTTCTGCGGCAGCGATAGCATGTTGATGCAATTGCCGACGCCGGAAGACTGCATGAGCAGCACCGCGCGCTGTCCGCCCAGCCACGCGCCGGCAGCGAGTGCGATACCTTCCTCTTCGGTGGTGAGCGGCACAGCGCGCACCGCGGGATCGGCATGCGCGGCCTCGATGAGATGCGCATGGCCGGCATCCGGCACGTAGCTGATCTGCATGATCTCGGCGGCCTTCAGCGCGCCGTACACCTGATGTTGCCAGACCTGGGACGGCATGGATGTTCCTTAGTGGCTTGTGTCGCCCGGCGCCGGGAGGTGCCGCGAAACCGGGCGGTCTCTGCAGCAGCCCTGCTCTATTGGAGGATCCCAGACACGGCAAGGCCGTGATGCACCGCTATCGGGCGTCGCGCAGCGACCTCGCGTCGGGATCATACGTCGATGGTCGGACGGGCTTCTTGCGCGAATTTCGAATGTGGTCGGCCCGGGCGCTGAGCGTGCACACAGAGGTACCGCGCGCGCATACCACGGGTTCATGGCATTGCGAGGCAAGATCGCTCTGGATCCTGAAACGCTCACCCACGCCGGGCTAGAATGCATCCCGGAGCGGCGCGAGCTGTTCCTGCATCGGCACCGTCCTGACCTGCCTCGCGCGTGCGTTTTCGGGCCGGCTGAGCCTTCCCCCGACTGGCTTTCACGCGGCGGACGCGCTAGCCGTGCCGGCACCAGCCTGGAGGATACGCCGAAGCCATGCCCGTGACCGTGCTCTATTCGGAGAACATCTATCCCGACGACAGCGTCGAACGCCGCATCTACGGGTCGGATGTGCGCGTGATCTTCCCAAAGTCCAGCAGTTCGCTCGCCGATTTGTCCGATGAGGATTGTGCTGCCGCGGACGGCCTGATGATCCTGCGCTACAAGGTCACTGGCGCCGATCTCACGCGCTTTCCGAAACTGCGTGCGATCTGCCGCATGGGTGTCGGCTACGACAATCTGGACCGCATCGCAGCAGCGCAGCGGCAGATCATGATTCTGAATGTGCCGGACTACGGCACGACGGAAGTTGCCGATCACGCCATTGCGTTGGCCCTCGCGCTGCGTCGCGGTCTGCTGTTGCATCTGCATTTGCAGCGCCAGGATCCGCCGGCGCCGTGGCGGTTCGTGCCGGACCCGCTGGTTCGCCGAATCGGTGTGCAAACCTTCGGTATCATCGGCGTTGGTCGCATCGGCACGGCTGTTGCGCTGCGCGCCAAAGCGCTTGGCTTCCGTGTCGTGTTCTATGATCCCAACTTGCCAAACGGCGCCGAGCTCGGCATTGGCGTCGGCCGCGCCAAAACGCTGGAGCAGCTGTTGCACGCCTCCGACGTGCTGTCGGTACACGCGCCGCTCACGCCGGAGACCCGCGGCATGCTGGGCCATGCGCAATTGTCATCGCTGCCAAAGGGCGCAGTACTGATCAACACCGCACGCGGCCCCATTGTCGACGTCGATGCGGCCGCGGCGCTGCTGAAGAGCGGACATCTCGCCGGGGTCGGCCTGGACGTTCTGCCGGTGGAACCGCCGGTCGAACCAGTACCGGAAATCGTGCGCGCCTATCGCGCGCGCGAGCCATGGACCGAGGGCCGGCTGATCATCACGCCGCATTCGGCGTTCCACACCCCGCAGGCTTGGGACGACATCCGTACCAAGTCGGCTGACACGATGCGTGCGGCGTTGCTCGGGCCGAAGCCGCAGAATGTGATCCCACCCGACAGTTATTGAGCGACCGCGCTCCAGGCGATGTTCGTCACGACGGACTCGTCACCGGCAGCAGTGGCCGGTGGTGCCGGATGGAACGTATCACGCCATCGCCAGAGCGGTGGCAGTCATCCACGTCGTTGATTGCTCCGAGCGGCAATGGAGTGGATGGCTGGGACAAGGCCGGCTATCAGGCAAAAGATCGCCGGATGTTTCACTGAGCAGGCGCGAAGGAATGCGCCGCTCCGGTCGGCCGGCGGCCCGCACCGAGCCATGCGGGTGCCACAGCGGGCAGCATCAGCGGCGCCGTCCCGCCACGAGCCTGCCCGACAGGGAGGAAGAAGAATGCTGCGACAGGCCCGGGCTTCTGGCAGTCGCTTGGAGCCGGGGCGCACGGCCCAGACCGGCTTCAGAGGCCGCTTGTCTGTCATTCTACAACCATTTCATGTCAGCCGCGCAACTGCTGCACCATAGGCGCGCACCCTCGCCGGTGTGGCCGGCCTGTCCGAGGCTCGCCACACCGGATCTTGATCGGTACAACGTGAGCTCGGGGCGGCCTGCACGCGGCACGGAGCGATTTTCGTGCCGCGCCGCAAAAATTGCTGAGATCGACGATTTGTCAGCCGCGTAACCAACGACGGAATCAGTCTCTGAAAAATTGATCGGCCCGGTGTCATCGCCCCACGACTTGGTGTGGATGCCGGCGACCGAAGCGATCGTAGACGACGCTCCCTTCTGTCGTCAGTATGGTGTTCGCGCGGCGGTTGCCGTCCGCGTACTGATCCCCTCGAAAGCGGGAGCCGTGACGGAACCAGGCCGTCCGCAGACAGCGTCCCCAACCAACCATCCCGATTCCGGCCGGGAGGTGTCAAACCGCGGCCTGATCACTGCCTGCGTCATTCTTGCCACGTTGCTGCAGTCGCTCGACAGCACGATCGCTAATGTGGCGCTGCCCTACATGCAAGGTTCGATGAGCGCGAGCCAGGACGAAATCAACTGGGTCCTGACAAGTTATATCGTCGCGGCGGCCATCATGACCGCGCCGGTTGGCTTCCTCGCCGCGAGATTCGGGCGCACGCGCTTGTTCGTGGCATCCGTGGTCGGCTTCACCGCCGCATCGGTACTGTGCGGAATGGCCCAGTCGCTCGGCCAGATCGTCGTATTCCGCGTCCTGCAGGGAATGGCCGGCGCCGCGCTGGTGCCTCTGTCACAGGCCGTATTGTTTGACATTTATTCGGTGGAGCAGCGCGGCGCGGCCATGGCGATCTGGGGTATGGGCGTCATGGTCGGGCCGATACTGGGTCCTACACTCGGCGGCTGGCTGACCGAAAACTACGACTGGCGTTGGGTATTCTACATCAACGTGCCCTTCGGCATTCTGGGCGCGATTGGCATCATGTTGCTGCTGAAGGAGACGCCGCGTCGAAGGAGCACGCGCGTCGACTGGATCGGCTTCGGCGCATTGAGCCTCGCGGTCGGGTCCTTTCAGATGATGCTGGACCGCGGCGAAGTGCTGGACTGGTTCAGCTCACCGGAGATCATCACCGAGGCGTGCCTTGCCGGTCTGGGATTCTACCTCTTCTTGATACAGCTGTCGTTCAGTCGCAATCCGTTTTTGTCGCCCCGGCTGTTCACTGATCTCAACTACGCAATCGGCCTCATCTTTATGTTCGTGGTTGGGCTGATCATGTACGCAACGCTGGCGCTGTTGTCGCCCTATTTGCAGACGCTGATGGACTATCCGGTGGTGACCGCGGGCCTGCTGTTGGCACCTCGCGGCATCGGCACGATGGCCGCCATGGTGCTGTGCGCTCGGCTGGTCGGGCGCGTGAGCGTGCGATTGCTGGTTGCGCTGGGCTTCGTTGCCACCGCCTATCCGCTGTACAACATGACGTCCTGGACGCCCGACGTGTCCGAATGGACAGTCTTCATCGCCGGTTTCGTCCAGGGCCTGAGCATCGGCTTCGTCTTCGTACCACTGTCGACCGTGGCATTTTCCACTCTGCCGGCGCAGCTGCGCATCGAGGCAACTGGCGTATTCAGCCTGATCCGCAACGTCGGCAGCGCGATCGGAATCTCCGTCACCGGCGCGCTGCTGCAGACCAACACCCAGGTCAATCACGCACTGATCGGCGCCAGCATCACGCCGTTCAATCGCACTCTGTTCACGGGCCACATACTGCGCTTCTGGAGCCCGGGGAACACGCACGGTGCGGCGGTGCTCAATGAAGAAATCAACCGTCAGGCCAGCACCATCGCCTATGTCGACGACTTCAAGCTGATGCTGGTTCTGGCGCTCGCCTCCATGCCATTCGTGTTTTTCCTGCGGACCGGGCCGCAGCATCCTGCCGCAGCGGGTCACGCGGCCATGGAGTGAGTCGCCAACGCGTCCTCGAGGAGCATAGCCGCGCATTTCTCGCCGATCATAATGGTCGGCGCATTCGTGTTGCCGCCCACGGCCACCGGCATAATGGAGGCGTCGGCCACGCGCAGTCGGTCGGTGCCATGGACGCGCAGGCGCGGATCGACGACCGAGTTTATGCCCGTTCCCATGGCGCAAGAACTGGTGGGATGCTGGTTGGAGACCCCGCTCCGCCGGACGTATTCAGCGAGGTCGGCATCGCTGGTGTTCTCGGCGCCGGGCTGCAGTTCCTCGACGACATATGGCTTGAGCGCCGGCTGTCCGGCGATCCGGCGGCACAGCCGGATACCAAAGACGATCGCCTGCATATCGTAGTCGGTACGCAGGTAGTCGAACAATACTTTGGGCGATGCCAGTGGATCGGGACTGGCAAGACGCACAGTGCCGCGGCCATCCGGACGCAGGTGCACCGGGCTCATGGTGAAGCCGGGAAAGGGATGCGCCAGGACGCGATCCTTGCCGCGCTCGACGACGCTCCATTCGAACAGGTTGATCTGGACGTCGGGGCGTTCCAGGCGCGGATCGGAGCGGGTGAAGAGGCCGGCGTGGATGCCATTGCTCGCCATTGGCCCCGATCGGAACAACGCGTAGCGAACGCCAGCTGAGAGCTTGCGCCAGGCGCTATTCTCCAGGTCGTTCAGCGTGATCGCCTTGCTGCAGCGCCAGCTTACGAAAGAGTTGAAATGGTCGTGCAGGTTGGAGCCGACCGCTGGCATGTCGCGAACGACGGGAATGCTCAGATCCTGCAGGTGCTGCGCGGGCCCGAGGCCCGACAGCAGCAGAAGCTGCGGCGAACCGTACGCACCGCCGGAGACGATGACCTCGCCTCGGGTATGCGCGACGCGGACGCCTTGCGGCGTATGGTATTCGACGCCGGTGGCGCGGCCATGCTCGATGATGACGCGCGTCGCATGAGCGTTGGTTAGCACAACCAGATTCGGACGCGTGCGCGCCGGATCGAGATAGGCCCTGGCGGTGCTCCATCGCCGCCGGTTGCGGCTGGTGGTCTGGTAATAGCCACAGCCTTCCTGCGTTGCGCCGTTGAAGTCTGGATTGCGCGGTATTCCCGCCTGCACCATCGCATCCAGCACGGCGTCGGCGAGTTCGAAATGCCCGGGTTGGTCGGACACGTGCAATGGACCGCCGACGCCATGGAATTCGTTTTCGCCGTGCGTCTGGTTTTCGGCTTTCTTGAAGAACGGCAGAACAGAGTCCCAGTCCCAGCCGATACAACCTCGCTGGCGCCATTCATCGTAGTCGCCATGGCTGCCACGCATGTAAACCATGCCGTTGATCGAACTCGATCCGCCCAGGGTCTTCCCGCGGGGCAGATAAAGCTGCCGGTTGTTGAGCTGCGGCTGCGGCGCGGTCTCGAATTTCCAGTTCACCTGTGGATTGATGTAGGTCCTGGCGAAGCCGAGCGGGATGTGTATCCACACATTTCGATCACGTGGACCGGCTTCCAGCAGCAGCACGCGGTAGCGGCCGGATTCGGAGAGGCGGGCTGCGACCACGCAGCCGGCGCTGCCGGCGCCGGTTACGATGAAATCAAAGGTGTCGCTGTCCGCCATGGTCGTTTCCCCGTCCGGCCTGTGTGATTTGATTGAGAGGAGCGCAGCGGCGAAGCGATCTCATGCGGGAGATTGCTTCCTCGGGTCAAGCCCGGGGCACGCTACGCTTGTCGCAATGCCAGGAAGCATGGCCGACTTACAGATCCGCCACTCTGATCCACGTAGCGATTCCTGCGGCCACCAGGAATCCGAGACCAATCACCGGCACGCTGTCCGCCGCAAGCTCGTGCGCCACCGCGGTCCATAGCACGAACACCGCAATCCCGACTGCGATGCCGCCGATCAGGCTTGCCTTGCCAGTCTTGACGCGTGCTCGCTCACTCATGCGTGGATCCGGGCCACGGCCCGACCTCTGGTCGTCGCGGCCCGACTACGGCCTCGGTCGCCCGTCTCGGGACTTTGCGCGGCCTTCATTCCGCCGCCATATTCACGTGCCCGACGCGCACGTCGTCGCTGGTGTTGCGCACCCGCTTCAGGTCCCGCCGCACAAATTCTGTATGATAGCCATTGAACAGATGTTGCAGCAGACCACAAGCCAGGTCCGACGTGCCGAACAACCAGTCGGCGATCGGGTAGGTCAGGTTGAAGTTCCGTTCCATCATCAGCGCAGTGTTGTGGTGCGAGATATGATGACGCCGCAATGAGTTCACGATCGGAATGTGACGGACGATGCTGTCATCCTTCACGTGGCAGCAGTAATGGAACAGCTCGTAGTTCAGGTACAGGCCCACGTTGGTGATCAACAACAGCCATCCGGCATTCGCGAGGCCGATCAGGCCGAGAGCTCCTGCGAACGGCAGCGACAGCGCCATGAACGCGACCAGCGCGTAGGGGGGGAAGAACACGATGCGGAAGTCGCGCGTGTTGTCGATTGTCGGTTCGATGTGGGTGAAGAACTGGTGGTGCGCGAGCGTGTGCCGCTTGTAGATGCCCATGAAGCCCTTGACCGGCCGGTGCATGACATAGCGGTGGATCCACCATTCAAACACGTTGGAGACGCAAAACGCGACCGGGATGACCAGGTATTCGTACCAGGCCGGATTGGATACCTGCCTTGCGCAGTACCAGATCGCGGCGATGCCGAGGGCGTAAATCAACGCGACATGCGCCCAGCCGTA
>JASHQG010000037.1 GCA_030037665.1 Acetobacteraceae bacterium | reverse complement strand
GACCAGTTGCTGGATGATCCGCACGTCGCGGATCGCGGCGTGATCGTCGAGGTGCCGGACGAGGAAGCCGGTTCAGTGCTGATGCACAACATCATTCCTCGCCTGTCCGACACGCCCGGAATACTCCGTTCTCCCGCGCCGTCACTCGGCGAGCACACGCGCGAGATACTGACATCCATCGGCTGCGACGCCGCGCGGATCGCCGGCCTCGTTGCCGAGGGCACGGTGAAGCAAGCGTAACGCCTGCAAATCCCCGCCGCACCTGCTCGAGCTCACTGGCCGCGCGGTCTTGGTAAGCGGAGCGGGGCATGGGATTGGCTTGGCGGGATCCTGACGCATGTCTCGCGGCGCATATCGCGCGGTGCATGACATCACCACAGCCGGCCCGTATCGTTGGCACAACGTGCCGCAGCAACAGGAAACGCATCCATGCGCGACGATCTTCCCACGTGGCGTTCTTTGCTGTTCGTTCCCCTGACGCTCGCTCAGGATTCGCTTCGGTCAGCGATACGTTGCGGATGGCGGGACGCAATGCGGGGCTCGGCCGCCTCCGGTTCGCCGCATTGATCCTGGTGCCAGCGGCGTTCCCGGCCATCCTCGCGGGGCTCAAGGTGGGCTGGGCCTTCGCCTGGCGCACTTTGATCGCCGCCGAGTTGGTGTTCGGTGTCAGTTCGGGCGGCGGCGGGCTCGGCTGGTACATCTTCGAGCACAAAAACAACCTCGAGACCGCGAACGTGTTCGCGGGCCTGTTGACCGTTGTGTTGATCGGGTTGGTAGTCGAGACGTTGATCTTCCGCACGATCGAGGCCGCCACGGTTCGGCGCTGGGGGATGCAGCGTTAAACAAAGCGCGGACGCGCTCGCTCCACCGCGAGTCCCGTCCGTCGTCGAGTGGTTACGTTCCCTATGGGAATGTCAACGACACCGCTGACATCGGTCGGCACCGGAGCCGTTTGCAGGATCGCCTAAGCCTGCACACCGGCGTCACCGAACTTTTTCAAATACTCGATTGACCAGCGCGATGAGCGTGATGGCGTCCGCTGCCAGGATCATCCGGCGGCGATCGGCGGACCGGGCGTTCTCCCGAGCCGGCGACGTCCAACGGAGCGCATCTTGGCGCCATACGCATGGCTGGCGTGTTGACGGCGCATTTGAGAACTCATGTAATATACCTCAGTATGCATGTATCAGTCCGGATAGTGATGCACCACGCATGATAACTGGTGGACAAATGCGCGCAGCCCGAGGTTTGTTGGGCATCGACCAGCGCCGGCTGGCCGAGCTCTCCGGTCTTTCGCTGCCGACCATCCAGCGCATGGAGGCCAGCGACGGTGTGGTCCGCGGCAATGTCGATTCCCTGATGAAGCTGATCGGCGCCCTCGAGCAGGCCGGAATCGAGCTGATCGGGGAGGGTGCGAGCAGCACCACTGGCGGCCGCGGCGTGCGCCTGATCCGGCCGGCGAACCAGACCCCGTCGCAAGGCAGTCCCGCCGAATGATCGATCTTGTCCTGGCCTGCATCCTTGCGTGGCTCGCGCTGGCCTTGTTTGGCGGCGTCACGGCACGGTTCCGTCTCGGGACGCCCGCCGTCTACGCCGGCTCGCTCTTGGTTGCGCTGGTCGTGCTGGTCAGCGGTATCGCCGCCATCCCCGCTGCGGCCTCGCGCGAAACCCTGCCGATCGGCCTGCCATGGGTCGGCGGTCATGTCCGCCTCGATGCGCTGTCAGGCTTCTTCCTGGTCATCATCGGCCTGGGCAGCGCGGCAAGCAGTCTGTTCGCGCTCGGCTATGGCCGCCACGAAATCGAGCCGCAGCGCGTCCTGCCGTTCTATCCCCTGTTCCTGGCCGGCCTTGCGCTCGTTGTCATCGCCGACGATGCGTTCATCTTCGTGTTTGCCTGGGAGCTGATGTCGATCGCGTCCTGGGCGCTGGTTCTGGCTTATCACCGCCAGAGTGGCACCACCCGCGCCGCCGTGATTTACCTGCTGATGGCGAGCTTCTCCGGCCTCGCTTTGCTGCTGGCGTTCGGCCTGCTCGCCGGCACCTCCGGTGGCTATGCGTTCGACGCCATGCGCGCCGCTCACCCTGCCTCGTGGGTCGCGGCGCTTGTGCTGATCCTGGCACTGATCGGTGCGGGATCGAAGGCCGGCATTGTGCCGCTGCATGTCTGGCTGCCCCTCGCGCACCCGGCCGCACCGAGTCACGTCTCCGCCCTGATGAGCGGAGTAATGACCAAGGTTGCAGTCTACTGCTTCATCCGCATCGTCTTTGACCTGCTGCGCGTGCCGGACTGGTGGGCCGGCGCGCTGGTGCTGGCGCTGGGCGGAATCACCGCCGTGCTCGGCGTGCTCTACGCGCTGATGGAGCACGACCTGAAGCGCTTGCTCGCCTACCACACGGTGGAGAACATCGGCATCATCTTCATCGGCCTCGGACTGGCTCTGGCTTTCGGCGCTAATGGCCTGCACGCTGCTGCCGCGCTCGCGCTCACCGCGGCACTGTTCCACGTCTTCAACCACGCCGTCTTCAAGAGCGTGCTGTTCTTTGGCTCCGGTGCGGTGCTGACCGCGACGGGTGAGCGCGACATGGAAAAGCTGGGCGGCCTGATTCATCGCATGCCACAGACAGCGTTCTGCTTTCTGGTGGGGTGTGCCGCGATTTCGGCCCTCCCGCCGCTGAATGGCTTCGTCTCCGAGTGGCTGACCTTTCAGGCCATCCTGCTGCATCCCGACCTGCCGCAATGGGGTCTGAAGGTCACGATCCCCGCCGACGGCGCATCACTGGCGCTGGCGGCGGCGCTGGCGGCCGCCTGCTTCGTCAAGGTATTTGGCGTCAGCTTTCTCGGACGTCCCCGCGGCACGGCGGCAGCACAGGCGCGCGAAGTAGACCGGTTCTCCCTGGCTGCCATGTTCGTGTTGGCCGCGATCTGTCTGCTCGCCGGTATTTTTCCGGGCGCGCTGATCGATGCGCTGGCACCGGTCGCCCAGGCTCTGACCGGCGCGCACATGCCAAACCAGATCGGCCTCGACTGGCTGACCATCGTGCCGGTCGCGGAAAGCCGCAGTTCCTATAACGGGCTGCTCGTGTTCGTGTTCATTGCCGCCTCGGCATCGCTGATGGCCTGGGCAATCCATCGCTTCGCCTCGCACGCAGTGCGTCGCGCTCCTGCGTGGGATTGCGGGTTCCCTGACTCCAGCCCAATGACCCAATACACGGCGAGCAGCTTCGCCCAACCGATCCGCCGCGTGTTCGGCGCGCTGGTGTTCCGCGCGCATGAAACGGTGACGATGCCGCCGCCTGGCGATGCGTCACCCGCACGCATCGAAAAGTCGATCAGTGATCCGATATGGAACACGTTCTACGCCCCGATCGCCAGTGCGGTAACGCGCGCGGCAGACCTTTTGAACCACCTGCAGTTCCTGACCATCCGGCGCTATCTCGGCTTCGTCTTTGCCGCGCTGGTACTCCTGCTCCTGGCATTGGCGGTATGGCAGTGACTCCCCACGTCATTGCGGCCCATGGCCTGCTGCCATCCATGACTCATCGAGCCCGCAGCGAAGTTGTGGATGATAGACCCTCGCCCGCCACAACCGGAAAACATGCGTCATGATCGCGGCGCTCGCTATCCAGGGCATGCAAATGACGCTTGTCTTGCTCGTGGCGCCCCTTCTTACCGGCCTCGTGCGCAAGGTGAAAGCTCAGCTCCAGCGCCGCCGCGGCCCCTCTTTGATCCAGCCCTACCGTGATTTGCGGCGCCTGCTGGGCAAGGAAGTCGTACTTGCTGAGAACGCCTCATGGCTGTTCCGCGTCGCCCCCTACATGATCTTCGCCGTCACGTGGGTCGCCGCCGCGCTGGTCCCGACTTTTCAGACCGGCCTGATGTTCTCCTGGACTGGCGATCTGATCGCCGTCACCGCGCTCCTTGGCAGCGCACGTTTCATGCAGGCGCTGGCAGGCATGGATATCGGCACCAGCTTCGGCGGCATCGGCGCCTCGCGCGAAGTGATGATTGCCTCGCTTGCTGAGCCTGCCATGCTGATGATCGCTTTGTCGGTGGCCATTATCGCCGGCTCGACCCAGCTCTCGACCATCGCCGCCTACATGGCCTCCTCCGCCGTCGGCCTGCGGGTATCGCTGGCACTCGGCCTCGTCGCATTCATCATCGTCGCGTTGGCCGAGAACGCACGCATTCCGGTGGACAACCCTGCCACGCACCTGGAACTGACCATGGTGCACGAGGCCATGGTGCTGGAATATTCCGGTCGTCACCTGGCCATGGTCGAGTTGGCCGCGTCACTCAAGTTATTACTCTACATATCTGTCGTCGCCTGCATCTTCGTGCCCGTCGGCCTGGAGCATGGCTACACGGTCGGGCTGCTGACCTGGCTGATCAAGCTCGCAGTCGCTGGCGTGTTGCTGGGCATCTTCGAAATGTCGGTCGCCAAGATGCGTGTGTTCCGTGTACCGAACTTCCTCGGCGCGGCGTTGATGCTCGGCTTGCTCGGCGTGCTGTTGTTGTTTGTCTCGCAGGGGATGTGACAGAGAAACCCATGTCACATCTCGACTTCGACGTCGCGCACATGCTGGCCGGCTCCCTGGTGCTGGTCAGCTTCATGATGCTCTATCAGGACCGGCTATACGCCCTGCTGCGCGTGCTGGCGCTGCATGCCTTCGTGCTGGCCTGCGCCGTCGCCTGGCAGGCGCGCATCCAGGATGCGCCTGGGCTTTACGTCACTGCCGCGATCGCGCTCGGCTTCAAGGCGATCCTGGTTCCATGGGCGCTGCACCGCATCGTGGTGCGTCTCGGCCTGCATCGCGAAATCGAGACGGTCGTCGGTATCGGCGTCACGATGCTGGCGGGCATGTTCCTGGTGGCGCTCTCGCTGGAAGTGATGCTGCCGGTCACCGCCCACACCGACCCGGTGGCACGTGAGGACATCGCCTTGGCATTGTCCGTGGTGCTGATCGGCCTGCTGATTATGGTGACGCGCCGCAACGCGGTTAGCCAGGTGGTCGGTTTCTTGTCGCTGGAGAACGGCGTAGACCTGGCCGGCGCCGGCGCACAAGGCATGCCGCTGGTGGTGGAGCTGAGCGTCGCGTTCTCCGTACTGATCGCGTTCATCGTGATCGGTCTCTTCCTGTTCCGAATTCGCGAGCGTTTCGACACGGTGGACTTGGAGGCGCTGGACAGGTTCCGCGGGGAAAGACGATGACCGCAATCCCGATCCTTCTCATCCCGCTGACCACCGCTGCCTTGTTGGCGGTGATCCGTAACTATCGCCTCTCTGCGAGCGTCAACGTAATCGCCAGCCTACTCGCCTTCTTCTCTGCTATCGGCCTGCTCATCAGCCGCCCGGCCGACAGCCAGTACCTCCTCATTGATGACCTGAACATCGTCTTCATCCTGCTGAGCACTTTCGTTGGCTTCACCACGAGCGTGTTCAGCGCCAGTTACATCGCCCACGAGCTGGAAACCGGTCGCCTAACCCCGCGCTACCTGCGCTTCTACCACGCCATGTTCCAACTCATGATGCTGGGCATGAACCTCGCCTTGCTCGCCAACAACATCGGCCTGATGTGGGTCGCGGTTGAACTCGCAACACTCAGCACCGTCGTCATGGTCGGCATCTACCGCACCCACGAAGCGATCGAGGCCGCCTGGAAATACTTCATCCTCGGCGGTGTTGGTATCGCGCTCGCGCTGTTTGGCACGATCCTGGTCTACCTCGCCGCTCGTCCCGTGGTCGGCGCGTCCATAGACGCCATGGTGTGGACCAGCCTGCTCTCCCACGCACGCGCCTTCGATCCTGCGCTGCTTAACATCGCCTTCATCTTCCTGCTGCTGGGCTACGGCACGAAAGTCGGCCTGGTGCCGATGCACGCCTGGCTGCCCGACGCTCATGCGGAAGGTCCCACACCGATTTCTGCCGTGCTGTCGGGCCTGTTGCTCAACGTCGCCCTCTATGCGCTGCTGCGGTTCAAGCTGCTGCTGGCGGCAAATCCCGGTGCGATCGCGCCGGGTCCGCTGATGATCGGGCTTGGCCTGCTGTCGCTGATCTTCGCCGGCTTCATGTTGTACCGCCGTCGCGACATCAAGCGCATGTTCGCCTACTCCTCGATCGAGCACATGGGTATCATCGTGTTTGCCTTCGGCATGGCGGGACCTCTGGGCAATTTCGCCGGGCTACTGCAAATGACCATGCACAGCCTGACCAAATCCGCGATCTTCTTTTCGGTCGGCCACGTGTCGCAGGTGAAAGGCACGCAGCGCATCGCCCAGATGAGCGGCCTGACAGAAACGCATCCGGTGCTGGGATGGACGCTGGTCGCGAGCGTGCTGGCCATCGCCGGCCTGCCCCCCTTCGGTGTCTTCACCAGCGAGTTCCTGGTCGTCAGCTCCAGTTTCGCCCGCGAGCCATTGCTGGCGGTGCTGGTGGTGTTCGGCCTGCTGGTCTCGTTCGGCGCCTTGCTCTGGCAGGTCACCGGAGTGGCATTCGGCGAGCCGCGCGGCCCGACTGAACCCGCGAAGGCTTCCTACCTGCCGATTTTCGCCCATCTCTCGCTGGTGCTGATCGCAGGCATCTGGCTGCCGGGCCCGCTGGTTGCGTGGTTCCAGCACGTCGCAGCGTTGCTGGGCTAACGCCATGTCGATCGACACCATCCTGGCCGGCTGCCCCCGGATCGACAGCCACCGGCCATGGCCTTGCGCAGTGGTCGACGCTGCCGCGTGGGAACAGACGGCTGCCTTGCTGGCGGCGGGCGAGTTGACATTGCTGAGCCTCTGGGGCGAGGCCGGCCGCATCCGGATGGCCGTGCTGCAAGATAGCGAGCCAAAGGTCATCGTGCTCAGCCTCGATTGTCCCGACAATCGCTATCCCTCCGTCGGGCGTCTGCACGCCCCAGCGCTGCGTCTCGAACGCGCGGCGCACGACCTGTTCGGACTAACACCGGTCGCGTTGCCCGATGCGCGGCCTTGGCTTGACCATGGACGTTGGGCCGACGAGCCTTCGCTCGCCTATGGCTTCCTGCCGGTTGAAGGCGAAAGCCTGCATCAGATCCCAGTCGGCCCGGTGCATGCCGGCATCATTGAGCCGGGCCATTTTCGTTTTACCTGTGACGGCGAAACCGTGGTGCGACTGGAGCAACGACTTGGCTACGTGCACAAGGGCATCGATGCGTTGCTGGCCGGCGCCACGCTGCCGAGTGCACTGCGCATCGCCGGCCGTACCTCCGGCGATTCGACGGTTGCCTACGCCTACGCCGTTTGTCGTGCGATCGAAGTCGCGCTGGGTATCGCTGTACCAGCGCGCGGCGCCGCGTTGCGCGGGGTGATGGCAGAGCTCGAGCGCATCGCCAACCACCTCGGTGATTTCGGCGGCGTGTGTAACGACGCCGCGTTCGGCATCATGCTGGCGCATTGCGGCGTGCTGCGCGAGCAAGTACTGCGCTGCGCAGCCGCCTGCTTCGGCCATCGGCTGATGATGGACCGCATCGTGCCGGGAGGCGTCGCGGTGGATCTTGGCCCTGAAGGCACGACCGCGCTGAACCAACTGCTCTCGACGCTGCGGGCCCGCCTGCCGTCACTGGTGGCGCTCTATGATGAAACCGCGTCGCTGCAGGATCGGACGGTCGGCACCGGCATCGTGTGTCCGGCGTTGGCACGTCGGTTTGGCGCGGGCGGGCATGTTGGCCGTGCCTCGGGGCGCGATTTCGATGCGCGCCGCGATCTTGCCTATGCCCCTTACGACGCCTTGCGCTTCGAGGTGCCTGTGCGGCTGGAAGGCGACGTCAACGCACGCGTCTGGATTCGCATAAGCGAGATCGAGCAAAGCCTGTCGATCCTGGACCAACTCCTGCAGACGATGCCACACGGGCCAGTTCGAGGACCGGTGGACGAGGTGCCCTCCGAGCCGTGCGAAGGCATGGCGGTGGTCGAAGCATTCCGCGGCGACGTGATGGCATGGTTACGCGTGACCGGTGATCGCATCGCCCGCTGCCACCTGCGCGACGCATCCTGGTTCCAATGGCCGCTTTTGGAAGCCGCGATCGAGGGCAACATCGTCGCTGACTTCCCGCTCTGCAACAAGAGCTTCAATTGCTCCTATTCTGGACACGATCTGTGAGCGTTGTCCCAGCATGTTGAAAACCCTGTTGCAGGGCCTGCGAACGCCGCTGACGGAAAGAAGGCCCGAACCTGATACGACGCTCGCCGCCTTAGCGACGACACTGGATCAAGCGGCGCGGCGCAAGCTCGGCCACAGCCTGGCGATCCGCGAAGTGGATGCCGGTTCCTGCAACGGCTGCGAGCTCGAGATCCACGCACTGAACAATGCGTTCTACGATCTGGAGCGCTATGGCCTGCGTTTCGTCGCCTCACCGCGGCACGCCGATGTGCTGATCGTCACCGGCCCGGTGACAAAGAACATGCGCGAGGCGCTCGAACGCACCTGGCGCGCGACCCCTGATCCGAAATGGGTGGTGGCCGTGGGCGATTGCGCGGCCGACGGCCATGTTTTTGCCGACAGCTATGCGGTGCTGGGCGGGGTTGCGGCGGTCGTGCCGGTGGATCTGGTGATTCGTGGCTGTCCGCCGACACCCACGCAGTTGCTGAGCGGGCTGCTGACGCTGATGGCGAGTTAGGAAATCTAACTGGCATGCGCCAGGGTAGCTGGATGTGCGGTGGTCCCGAGAGCGACGGTCTCGGCGGTGGCAGGAAATCCGCCGGTACAACGGGCTTTCGCACCAACACCCACCGCGTTCGCCACATCGACGAATGCGACGGCGCGGCGGCCGATTTTATTGCCGGACGGACGCTCGCGGAGAACATGGCGATTTTCGCGGCGGCCGAGGTCACCGCGAACCCGGTTTATGAAGTCGACCAGTTGCTGGATGATCCGCACGTCGCGGATCGCGGCGTGATCGTCGAGGTGCCGGACGAGGAAGCCGGTTCAGTGCTGATGCACAACATCATTCCTCGCCTGTCCGACACGCCCGGAATACTGCGTTCTCCCGCGCCGTCACTCGGCGAGCACACGCGCGAGATACTGACATCCATCGGCTGCGACGCCGCGCGGATCGCCGGCCTCGTTGCCGAGGGCACGGTGAAGCAAGCGTAACGCCTGCAAATCC
>JASHQG010000301.1 GCA_030037665.1 Acetobacteraceae bacterium | reverse complement strand
GAGCCGGCGCGGCCAACAGTGGCAGGAGATGCGTGATATGGCCAACCGCCAAGTCGTGACGATCGACGGCAACACGGCCGTCGCCCATGTGGCCTACCGGGTCAACGAGATCTGCGCGATCTTCCCGATCACGCCCTCCTCGACGATGGCGGAACTCGCGGATGAATGGGCGGCGGGCGGGGTCAGGAATATCTGGGGCAATATCCCCGTCGTTCAGGAGATGCAGAGCGAGGGCGGGGCCGCGGGTGCCGTGCACGGCGCACTTCAGGCGGGCTCGCTGACGACGACGTTCACGGCGTCGCAGGGGCTCATGCTCATGATCCCCAATATGTTCAAGATTGCGGGCGAACTGACCTCCACTGTTTTCCACGTCGCGGCCCGTTCGGTCGCAACGCAGGCGCTCTCGATCTTCGGCGACCACTCCGACGTGATGGCGACCCGCGCGACCGGTTTCGCGCTACTCTGTTCCGGGTCTGTGCAGGAAGCGCACGATACGGCGTTAATCGCACAAGCGGCGACGCTGCGCGCGCGCGTCCCCTTCGTGCATTTCTTCGACGGGTTCCGCACCTCGCACGAAATCAACACGCTCGAGATGCTGAGCGATGCCGATATCCGATCGATGATCGACGAGGATCTGGTGCGTGCCCACCGCGCACGCGCGCTCAACCCCGAGAACCCGTTCATCCGCGGCACGGCCCAGAATCCCGACACGTTTTTCCAGGCACGGGAAACGGTCAATCCGTTCTATGCGAAGACGCCCGGGATCGTGCAGGCCGCGATGGATCAGTTCGCAGCACTCACCGGCCGGCACTATCGCCTCTTCGACTACGACGGGCCAGCCGACGCCGAGCGCGTCGTTATCGTGATGGGATCCGGCGCGGAGGTGGCGCGCGAGACTGCAGCGGCACTACGGCATACCGGCGAGAAGGTGGGCGTGCTGCAGGTTCGCCTGTACCGTCCATTCTCCGCCACAGATTTCCTGGACGCTCTGCCCCCGACGTGCCGCGCGGTTGCAGTGCTTGATCGGACCAAGGAGCCGGGTGCGGGCGGCGAACCGCTCTACCTCGATGTGATCGAGACCCTTGTACGGTCTGTCGCGTGCGGCAGACGGTCATCGATGCCACGGGTTATCGGCGGCCGGTACGGGCTTTCGTCGAAGGATTTCAATCCGGCGATGGTCAAGGCGGTGTTCGATGAGCTGAAGAAGCCGGTGCCGAAACATGGTTTCACCGTCGGCATCATTGACGACGTCTCGCACACAAATCTTGACACCGACCCCACTTACGCGATCGAACCGGACGAGGTGGTGCGTGCCGTGTTCTACGGCCTGGGCGCGGATGGCACGGTGGGGGCGAACAAGAACAGCGCCAAGATCATCGCCGAGGACGCGGGACTCTACGCGCAAGCCTATTTCGTGTATGATTCCCATAAATCCGGCGCACAGACTGTCTCGCATCTGCGCTTCGGTCCTCACCCGATCCGGTCTCCCTATCTGATCAGCTCGGCAAACTTTCTTGGCTGTCATCAGTTCCATTTCCTCAATAGGATCGATGTGTTGCGCGCCGCAGCACCCGGCGCGACCTTTCTGCTTAACAGCCCCTATGGGCCGGAGGATGTCTGGGCGCATCTGCCGTGCTCGGTCCAGCGCCAGGTCATAGAGAAGAAGCTGCGGTTTTTCGTGATCGATGCGACCACGGTCGCCGAACAGGTCGGGCTCAGGACACGCACCAACACGGTGCTGCAGACCTGCTTCTTCGCAATCTCCGGCGTTTTGCCACGCGAGGAGGCGATCGCGAAGATCAAGGCGTCCATCCGCAAGACCTATGGCGCGAAGGGCGAGAAGGTGGTCAGCCAGAACTTCCAGGCGGTGGACGACACCCTCGCGCGACTCCACGAAGTGAGCGTACCGACCGCGACGAGCAGCACCTTCGACCGTCCTCCGCCGGTGCCGGCGAGTGCACCGGACTTCGTCCGGCAGGTGACGGCGCGGATGTTTGAAGACGACGGGGACGCGATACCGGTGAGCCTGATGCCGGCGGATGGTACCTTCCCTTCCGGGACGGCGGCGTGGGAGAAGCGGAACATCGCCGACGAGGTTCCGGTCTGGCGGCCTGACCTCTGCGTGCAATGCGGCCACTGCAGCTTCGTCTGCCCTCACGCCGTGATCCGGGCAAAATACTACGACGAGGAGCGGCTTGGCGAAGCGCCCGGGAGCTTCCGATCGGCGGCGGTGAACGCGCGCGGCTATCCGGATGTCCGCTTCAGCCTGCAGTTCTACGTTGAGGACTGCACAGGCTGCGGTCTCTGCATCGAGGCATGCCCGGCACACAGCCCAATCGAGCCAGGCGTCAAGGCGATCAACCTCGAGGCGAAGGCTCCTCTGGTCCAGGCAGAGCGGAAGAATATCGCCTTCTTCGAAACCCTGCCCATCAATGATCGTGCGCGCGTCGACTTCGCCAACGTACGCGGCGTACAGTTTCTCGAACCTTTGTTCGAGTTCTCCGGCGCCTGCGCCGGGTGCGGCGAGACCCCCTATCTCAAACTCCTGTCCCAGCTCTTTGGCGATCGGATGATGGTCGCCAATGCAACCGGCTGCTCGTCGATCTACGGTGCCAATCTTCCCGTGACGCCCTGGAGCAAAAACGGCGAGGGCCGCGGGCCGGCCTGGTCCAACTCGCTCTTTGAGGATAATGCGGAGTTCGGGCTCGGCTTCCGCCTCGCGGCCGACAAGCAGCTCGAACTCGCGACCGAACGCCTCAAATCACTGGCGTCGGACCTGGGTGAGGCACTCGTCAGCGCCATCCTGACCGCGCCGCAGATCCAGGAATCCGAGATCCGCGCCCAACGGATCCGTGTCGCCGAGCTCAAGACCAGACTACTGGCGCTGGCTCAGACGAACGAAACGGCACGCGATTTGATCTCCGTTGTCGACCATTTGGTGCGGCGAAGTATCTGGATCGTGGGCGGCGATGGCTGGGCCTACGATATCGGGTATGGCGGGCTCGATCATGTACTCGCGAGCAGTCGCGACGTGAACGTGCTGGTGCTTGACACCGAAGTCTATTCCAATACCGGGGGACAGGCGTCGAAGGCGACCCCGCTTGGGGCGATCGCCAAGTTCGCAGCCGCGGGCAAGCGCGTCGCACGGAAGGACCTCGCCCTGCAGGCGATCGCCTACGGCAACGTCTACGTTGCCCAGGTCGCGATGGGCGCCAACCCGCAGCAGACCCTGCTCGCGTTCCGCGAGGCGGAGGCCTATCAGGGGCCATCGCTCATCCTCGCGTACTGCCATTGCATCGCGCACGGCTTCGACCTTCGTTACGGGATGAAGCAACAGGACCTCGCGACGGCGTCCGGCTATTGGCCGCTCTTCCGGTTCAACCCGGCGATGCGCGCGATCGGCGAGAACCCGTTCCGATTGGATTCGCCGCGCCCACGGATCCCGCTCAAGGACTACGCCTATAACGAGCTGCGTTATCGCGCTGTGCAGGCGCTGCGCCCGGACGAAGCGGACGACCTGCTACGCCAGGCGCAAGCGGTGGTGGACGAGAAGTACCGCAGCTACGAGGCGTTCGCCAGCCTCGAAGCTCCGCCCGCGCCGGGCCAGGCACCGGGCATCGTCAGGACTTGAGCCGCGGGCAACCAGGGAAGCAGGAGCGCCTCAGCGATGGATCTGTCGACGCGATATTTGGGGCTCGAATTACGGAACCCGCTGGTGGCGGGTGCCGGGCCACTCAACGCCGATCTCGATAATATCCGGCGCCTCGAGGATTTCGGTGCGGGTGCCGTGGTACTGCCCTCGATCTTCGAGGAGCAGATCGAGCGCGAGCAGCAACTGATCGAGGATCTGGTCTCGATCGGCACTGACAGTTTTCCCGAGGCGTTGACCTATTTTCCGGCGCAGTCAGCCTATGGTGTTGATCCCGGCGGCTATATCGATCTGGTGCGCCGGGCCGCCGAAGCGGTCGATATCCCCGTCATCGGCAGCCTGAACGGCGTAACCGACCACGGCTGGGTCGATTACGCCCGACAAATCGAGGCGGCCGGGGCCAGCGCGGTCGAGCTCAACGTCTATTTCATCCCGTCTGATCTCGATCTTTCGGGAGACGCGGTCGAGCAACGCTATCTCGACATTCTGAACGCCGTGAAGGCGGCAGTCAGGATCCCGGTTTCGGTGAAGATCGGACCGTATTTCAGCGCGATCGGCAATATGGCGCAGAGGCTCGATCAGGCCGGTGCGGACGGGCTCGTGCTGTTCAACCGGTTCTATCAGCCGGACATCGATCTGGCACAGCTAACGCTCATTTCGGGCCTTGATCTCAGCCAACCTACCGAGATGCGCCTGCCTCTGCTCTGGCTCGGCGTGCTGGCAGGGCGGGTCAAGGCCTCACTGGCCGCGAGCACCGGTGTCGACAGCGCGGATGATGTCGTCAAATACCTGCTCGTGGGTGCCGATGTCGTCATGACGACGTCGGCGCTACTGCGTCACGGGATCGGACACATCAAGGCGCTGCGCGATGGGCTTGACCGCTGGCTCGCAGCGCGCGGAACGGATTCGCTCGCCTCTATTCGGGGTCGTATGAGCCACCGGACCATCGCGGATCCGGCGGCATTCGAGCGCGCCAACTATATCAAGGTCTTGCAGGGCTACCGGCGGCCGTAGATACGGCATGTACCGTCGCGCTGCGCGATCTGTGAGAGTTTGCACCGTTCTGCGCCACCTTGCCAGACGCGGGTCTGGCGCCAGTGGTCGTTACCGCTTGTGAGGTAAGGGGCAAAATGCGCGGTCGAGTCCAGGAATCAGCGGCACGAGCAGCAAATTCCCAGGTCGGGTAATTTCCTGAAATATTTACGAACTACCCGAACCAATGAGCGGTAAAGCAACGGTGGGTGTGCTCAGGCGGCGGCGGTGAGTGACCGAGCTGCGCGCCGAGGAGGTGGGGCTCACTTCGTGCGCTGAGGGTCGGTGCCCCACAGCCGCCACCGAAACCACTCGGCGTACTGCACAGAACTGGGTTGTGTATCTACGTTTCGTCCGCGCCCGCCGCAGGCGGGAGAGGTTTCATCGACTACCGCATCCGCTCCCAGATCCCCGTTTCCTCGTCCAGCCTATCCTGCTCCATTCCGCGGAAATCGCCGCGCGACACGATCCCGACCACCACTTCGTTCTCCACCACCGGTACGTGCCGAAACCCGCCGTCCCGCATCAGCCGCAAGGCCTCAATTGCAGTGGACCGTGGCGCCATGCAGTGCGGCGCCTTAGTCATCACGTCCCGCAAATGCGTCTTTGCTGCGTCCCTCGCCTTCGCCAGCGTCTTCACTGCATCGCGCCCGGTGAATATGCCCAACAGACGCGAGTTCCGGTCGGTCACCAGCACCGCGCCGATCCCGCGTTCACCCATCTGCTTGCACGCGTCCTGCACCGAGGCGCTGGCTAGCATCATCACGGGCTGCTGGTTGCGGATGATCTCGGCCATTTCCCGGTTCATCTCGGCTCTCCTTTGCCGGTGGTCACCGCACAGGCTGGCACCAATCCGCCACCGCGACATTGATTGAGATCAAGCCGCCCGGCACAGTGACAGACCCACTACACCATGGCAGCCGTCGCGCTCGGCGCGATCACATGCGCCGTCACCGCCACTCGGACGGTCGACCCCGTTCGCACGATCATTCTCGGTACTGATCTGTGCGGGGTGATCCAGCAGCTCGGTTGCGATTACAACGCGGTTGGGGCGCAAGTCGGGGTCTGTGCCGCGATCAGCCCACGCGGGCAATCACGGGCGCCGCAAGAGTCGATCGTTCGCGCGCCGGCCGAGAACCAGCTTTATCCCGTCCACCAGCATCGAGAACCGGTGAAGTAGATCAGGGCCTCGTCGAGGAGCGAACCAAACCTCGATTATACGAACATCATCTCGCCGTTGGTGGGATCATGGTGTCGCGCAGCGTAACCCGCCCCGCAAACCGTGGCGGCGAAGTTCGAGACACCAACATTGTTTCTGATCGCGCCGGATCCCATCAAGATGGAGGTCGATACGAAACCAATCGAAGCGACGTCAGCAATACGAAGGAGCGTGACGCCGCCACCTTCACGATGGACGCTTGCCGCACCCGCATCGTTGATGGTTCAGCGGTGCAGCGAACAAGTGCGGAGCCGGGCTCGCATCGGGCAATCCTCCATCGCTTATTGCTGACGCAATCATGACGAGCGCCCGCCAGCGGGCGGATACATTGATCCTCGTCAATGCTCAGAAGCACGCGCGATGCCAGAATAACCCTCCTGAGTTGAGGGAATGGTCGGCAAGTTTCTTTGTGGAGAAACCGCCATCGGCGGTCTGCCGCGGTGGCGTCGGGCAAGCCAGGGGCAAGGTCGCCTTCCGACGCTGCGACTGAATGGATACGTGTAATCTCGCTCGATTAAGGAAATGCGCAGGATCGGCAACCAGGGCGCCTAATGTGAAGTGACGGTGCCGCTAAAATCGAGACCGGCTCCCCATACAGGAGATTATTGGATCTCCCCCGACAGCCTTTCGCCGGTGGTCAAGTTGCTGGAGAGCGATTACAAAACGCTCCCCTTTCGAACCCCGCGCGCCGGCGATGGATGATTGACGTCTCGGCTATCCCGACAAACGATCGGCGAAGGCATCTTCCCCCTGGCTGGCGCGTCCGCTGGAGGTTCATTCGCCTGACGCTATGCGCGTAATTCTTTACACCGGTCCGCCGATGTCACGCCTTGAGGCGCCGAATGACGGGAGCAAGAACCGCGAATCAGGCATGTCGTGTGATTCGTGGACCGCGCGATGAACGACTACTACAACTCTGTGGCTACAAACTGGGAGGCCTTGATCCACTTGCTTTCGCGCAAGCAGTGGGCATTAGTCCCGATGACTCACATTGTCGACCTCAAGGGCTGCCAAACGCCCCTTAGGTACCTTGGAACTTCATAGCCTTTTTTTGGTCAGTTACCTCGGAAGGCAAGTCATGGCGTGAGCGATACACATCGCCACCGCTCGCCGTCCTTTCCCAAGGTTCAGCAATGGGCGCCGCAGGCAGTCGAAATCACCGCTGACAGACTGTCAGTGCTTCGGGCTCGCCCTGCGAGCCGGCCAAAGGCTGCCGAGACCCGTAGCAAGACCTGCAGGTCTCGCGATAAGCGCGCTGGCGCCTGATGCCCTCGACCAGCGCTTGCGCCGCTTTCATCAGCAAATGCGACACAAGCTGTAGCGCGACAAGCGCCATCTCACGCTCATCAACCGCATTGCCAGCCCGCTTGAGCAATCCTCTGAGTCGCTCCGCTGTCATCGTGGCAGACGCCGCGGCGGAGGTGGGCGACGCGGTTACCATCCAAGGCTTCCCTGCTTGACGCAAATCCAGCACTGGGCTAGCCGGTCCTGCCGCAGGGTATGAAGCTGCGCAAGGCTGAAGCGGTCAGCAAACAAGCTTTGCCCCAGGTTGAAGCCAGCGCGCTGTTCGGCGCGATATGTAGACGATGGCAACGTGGATGTAGTTGACCCGCATCAACCTTCGCCAAAGTACCAAGCCCGGCTGGCGGCCGGTAAAGCGCACCGCGATTACTAAGCGCTGATCGCGAAGAGCCGTAATTTTTGAGAAGTTCGGACCCTGGGCGCGGCGATCGGCGAAGGAGATATC
>JASHQG010000300.1 GCA_030037665.1 Acetobacteraceae bacterium | reverse complement strand
CCGGCCTTGTCAGCCGGCGAGCCGGGCTTCACCTGGCGCACCACCACCCCGGTCGTGTCGCCCGGAATGTTGAGCTGGTCACGCATCTGCGGCGACAGCGGCGCCAGTGCCAGACCGAGCTGCTCACCATGCGCCTGACCGCCGTTCATCTCATTGCTGGCGGTGCGCTCGGAGGGCAGCGTGCCGACCTTCAACGTGAAGGCCTTGGTCTGGCCGTCGCGCAGCACCGAGAGGTGCGCATCAGAGCCGGGCTTGAGACTGGCGACATCGACGGCCAGTTCGCGCGGATTGCGGATGGCCTGACCGTTGACCGACTGGATCACGTCGCCCGGCTGCAGCCCGGCACTCTGGGCGGGACCATCAGACAAGACCCCGGCCAGCAGCGCGCCGGCGTCATCCTTCAGGTGCAATGCCTGCGCGGTCGCGCCTTTCAGCTCCTGCGCCTCGACACCGATGTAGCCGCGGGTGACGTGGCCATGTGCCTCGAGCTGCGCCGTGACAGTGCTGATCATGTCCGACGGAATCGCGAAGCCGATGCCGATCGAGCCGCCCGACGGCGACAGGATCGCCGTGTTCATGCCGATGACCTTGCCCTGCTGCGTGAACAGGGGGCCGCCGGAGTTACCCTCGTTGATCGGCGCATCGGTCTGGATGAACTGGTCATACGGGCCGTCGCCGATATCCCGGCTGACGGCCGAGACGATGCCTGCCGTGACCGTGCCGCCCAGGCCAAACGGGTTGCCCATAGCGACGACCCATTCACCGGGCTTCACGTCGTTCGACTCGCCGAGCTCGATGTACGGCAAGGGGTGGCCCGCGTTGATCTTCAGCACGGCGATGTCGGTGCGGGGATCGGTGCCGACGACTTTGGCCGGCACGGTTTTGCCGTCGTTGAGCGTGACGGTGACGCTCTCGGCGTCCTTCACCACGTGGTTGTTGGTGATGATGGTGCCGTCAGGCTTGATGATGAACCCGGAGCCGCGTGCCTCAACGACATGCTGCGCGCCGGGCTGACCGAACTGCGGAAACATATGGTTGAACGGCGGCGGAAGCTGCATGGGCGGCCCTTGCATCGGGCCTTCGTCCTCCTCGTCACCGCCATCCGACTTCATCTTCGTGGTGATGGAGACAACGGCCGGCTTCACCTGCTGGACGAGGTGGGTGAAGTCGGGAAGCTGCGCAGGGACGGCAACCGTGCCGGAGGGATTGACGGGAGGATCAGCAGCCAACGCATAGTGCCCTGCGGCATAGCCGCCCAGCGCGGTGCCGGCGAGCAGTACTGCGGCGAGTGTCGCGCGGCGCCATGTCCGGGCACGCTGCGGCGAACGGGGGTGGGTGGTCATGAAACCTCCTGTTGGAGCGGCAGCGGAACGCACGCCGCACATACAACGCGAGGCCGGCCCCTTGGTAGCCGGCGCCGGCGAAAAAATGCGGTTTCGCAGGTGAACGTTCGCCGGGCGGAGCGGTTAAACTGCTTCCATGTAAATTAAGTTACTGTCATCCGCCGCCGCGCCCCCCAGGAGGATCACGATGCCGCAACTTCGCATCACCGCAGGCCCGTTCTGCTTCGTTGCGCACCTGGAGGAGGCCCTGGCACCGCGCACCTGCTCGCGATTTACGGCGCTGCTCCCGTATCGGCAGCGTATTATCCACGTGCGCTGGAGCGGTGAGGCGTGCTGGATACCGTTAGGCGATCTGGATCTGGGGCTGGGATACGAAAATCACACGAGCTATCCGGCGCCCGGCCAGGTGCTGCTGTATCCGGGCGGCATCAGCGAGACAGAGATCTTGCTCGCTTACGGTGCGGTGCAGTTTGCCAGCAAGGTCGGAGTGCTGGCGGGTAACCATTTCCTGACCGTGGTCGAGGGCAATGAGAACCTGGCGGCGCTGGGTAAGAAGGTGCTGTGGGAGGGCGCCCAGGAGATCGAATTCGCGGCGGTGTGAGGCTCTCACGCGCTACGCGCGGGTGAGGGCGGCGCGCTTTGCGGCGCGGCTGAAGGTCGGACCGCTTGGGACATCAATGCGGTTTGCCTCCCGCCAGGACCGCGGCGACGACGCTCTGTCCGCCACAGCCGCGCGCTCTCGACTGAGACCGCTCCGGCCCTCTTGGCCGCACGATGCCAGACGCCGGCACTGCCCCGATTTGTTACAGCGCGACGATCTCTGCGATCGCGTTGCCGACATCCTGCGTGGCGGCCTGGCCGCCCATGTCGCGCGTCTTCGGGCCGCTCTCGCGCAGCAGCGTTTCGATCGCCGCGACGATGGCCTTGCCGGCTTCCACCTCACCGAGATGCTCCAACATGAGCGCCGCCGACCAGATCTGGCCGATCGGATTGCAGATGAACCTGCCGGCGATATCGGGCGCCGAGCCGTGCACCGGTTCGAACATCGACGGATACTTATGCTCCGGGTTGATATTGCCGCCGGCGGCGATGCCGATCGATCCTGCCACTGCCGGGCCAAGATCGGACAGAATGTCGCCGAAGAGGTTCGTGCCGACCACGACATCAAACCAATCCGGGTGCTGCACAAAGTGCGCGCAGAGGATGTCGATGTGGTACTGGTCGGTGCGGATGGCAGGATAGTGTTTCGACATAGCGGCGAAGCGTTCATCCCAGTACGGCATGGTGAAGGTGATGCCGTTGGACTTCGTCGCTGACGTGAGGTGCTTCTTCGGCCGCGTCATCGCCAGGTCGAACGCATATTTCAGGATGCGGTCGGTCCCCTTGCGGGTCAGCACGGACTGCTGGCTGACGAATTCCCGGTCGGTGCCTTCGAACATGCGGCCGCCGACCGAGGAGTATTCGCCCTCGGTGTTCTCGCGCACCACGTAGAAATCGATGTCCTTCTCCGACCTGCCGGCGAGCGGCGTGCTTACGCCGGCCAGCAGCTTGCACGGACGCAGGTTCACGTACTGATCGAAGCCGCGGCGGATCGGGATCAGCAGGCCCCAGAGCGAGATATGGTCGGGCACGCCGGGCCAGCCGACGGCACCGAGAAGGATGGAGTCCGATGCGCGGAGCTGGTCCAGCCCATCCTCCGGCATCATGCGGCCAGTCCGCTTGTAGGTCTCGCAGGACCAGTCGTAGTGCTTGTAAGCGAGATCAAAGCCGAAGCGGCGCGACGCGGCGTCCAGCACCTTGATGCTCTCGGGCACGGTCTCCTTGCCAATGCCGTCGCCGGGAATGACAGCGATGCGATGCGTGCGCGCCATGGGACTGGTTCCTTCATCGGTGGTCAGTTATCTGTGAGCGGTGGTCAGATAGAGGACTCGCAAGCCATGGCCAAGCCAGCCCCCGCCCTGCCGAAGACGGCCGAAACGCTGTGGGACCGCGACGCGGCCCTGAATACGGCGCGCATGCTGCTGGAAATCCAGGCGATCAATTTTCGCCCGGAACAACCTTATATCTTCACCTCGGGCTGGGCATCGCCCGTCTATATCGACTGCCGGCGGATCATCTATTACCCGCGGGTGCGTTCGCGCATCTGCGAGCTCGCGGTGGAAAAAATCCACCGGCATATCGGCTACGAGACGATCGAAGTGGTCGCCGGGGGCGAGACAGCGGGCATTCCATTCGCTGCGTGGATCGCCGACCGCATGGCAGCGCCGATGGCCTACGTGCGCAAGAAGGCGAAGGGCTTTGGCCGCAATGCTCTGATCGAAGGCGACGTGCCGGAGGGACGCCGCACCCTGCTCGTGGAGGACCTCACCACCGACGGGCAGTCGAAGATCCGCTTTGCGCAATCGCTGCGCGACGCGGGTGCGATCGTGAACCATGCCTTTGTCGTATTCTTTTACGGCGTCTTCCCCGGCGCATTTGAGACGTTAGCGCGCATGGGTGTGTCGCTGCATCATCTGTGCACGTGGTGGGACGTGCTGGAGGCGTGCGCCGACCAGCCGTATTTCGAGGAAGCTGCGCTCAAGGAAGTGCGGCGTTTCCTGGAGGACCCGGTTGCCTGGTCTGCGGCCCATGGCGGCATCGCTTCGGCCGAAGAAGCCGCCGCGCGGCGCCTGGCGGCGGAAGAGTGACATCCGACGGGCCGACCTGGCTGAGCTACGCGGGCCCGGTCTGTCCAATCACGGCGTGACGAATAGGCTGCCCGACGCGACGCTTCGTGCGCACCCAACCCTGTTTCCCGACGAGGACAGCGCCCGCGTGTGGTCAATCATGCGCGTTGGCCGAACCGCCCGAACTGCCCCAGTTGCCGCCCACCCGGTCGGGCCTCGTGGATCTCAACCGGCCCGGTCTGGTCCTGTAGCGGATGCAAGCTCTGGAGCGGATGGAAGGCCGGGTTCACGGTGACCGCGGGTATGCCGATGCGCCGGACCCAGCTGCCGCTCGTGAGGTGGCCTCCGGCGCTGTGGCTCGTCGGGCCGCCCAGGAGCATCTCCCCCATGCAACCGGCGTGAAGCCTGGGCCCCGCCTGTCAGACAGTGTGGCATCTCAGCCGCCGCCTCCGCGCCGTGATGGCCGGGCAGGGCCAGGTCCGCCGCGGGATCGTTGTGTTCGACGAGATCGATGCGGGCGCCCGTCGGGCAATCGCGCGAAGGCGTCGCGGGAGGACGGGGCGACCCGCCGGCGTGGATCTGCGCCTCTGGTCAATCACTGTCTCGCCGCGTCGGCGAAGTCCACCCTGAGGGCACCGGCGGACGCGGCGCGGTCAACGCCCGTCCTGAGACGAGCAAAATCCGCCGCGACACCAGGTCTGGTGGCGGCGTGAGACATTCCGGATCGTGCCCAGTCGCGACTGCGGCGCGCATCGCGTCCGGGCCGCTTCACGAAGTCATTTCTTGACAATCTCCGCCGCGCACGCGCTGATTTGTTATAAATGTAGAAATCGGCGGACAACGCTACGAACGGCCCGAATGGAGGGCAGACAGGGAGTGAACCAACATGAATGCACTAAGCAGACGCTTTGTGCTGCAGGGGTCACTTGGCCTCGCAGCAACAGGAACGCTGGGTCGCCCATACATCGCG
This sequence comes from Acetobacteraceae bacterium, assembly GCA_030037665.1. GTDB lineage: Bacteria > Pseudomonadota > Alphaproteobacteria > Acetobacterales > Acetobacteraceae > JASHVB01. The sequence continues at coordinate 8,583 of JASHQG010000300.1, read as the reverse complement.
AATGCAGCTGCGACCACCATCACAGCGTGGTGGACGCAGGGGTTTGTTCCGGAGGAAGACTCAGCCATCAAGCAGGTCGTGGCCGAGTACGAAAAGCAGAGTGGCGACACGGTCGATCTCAGCATCATGCCGTTCGGGCCGCTGGGACAGAAGGTCGTCTCGGCCATCACCAGCAAAAATGTGCCCGATGTCATTTCTTACGACGGCGCTGACGGGACGATAATCCCGCAGAACGCGTGGGAGGACAAGCTGATCGAGGTGACCGAGATCGTCGAGAAGTACAAATCGGAATATGCGCCGACCGTGGATCTGGCATCGCAATTCTATAACAATGTCACCAAGAGACGCGGCTACTACCTCGCGCCTTACAAGTCGGCCTGCATTCCGATCCACACCTGGCGCGACCTCATCGAGGGCGCCGGCTACAAGGTCTCCGATCTTCCCAAGACGTGGGACGCATTCTGGAATTCTTTCAAGCCGATGCAGGCAAAGCTGCGCCAGAAGGGGCATCGCGGCGTGTACTCACTGGGGTTCCAGATCACCAGCAACGGTCCAGCCGACGGCAACAATCTGTTCTATGGCTTCATGCTGGCCTACGGCGGGAAGAACTTCATCACGCCTGACGGCCGGCCGCATTTCGATGATCCTGAGGTGAGGGAGGCCGTGATCAAGGCGATCGAATTCCTCACCTCGGCCTACAAGGAAGGCTATGTACCACCGGGCGCGCTGAGCTGGAGTGACGCCGACGACAACAACGCCTTCCACGCGAAGCAACTTCTGGTGGACTTCGATGGGACGATCTCCACCGAAGTCGCACTCTACCACGACAAGAAAGCCTATTACCACGACATGGTGACACTGGGCATGCCGCTCAGCAACGACGGCAAGGCTGTGCCGATCGGGCTCGGCGCGCTCGGATGCTTCATGGCCAAGGGTGCGAAGAATGTCGAGGGCGGCAAGCAGTTTATCGCCTATATCTGCCAGCCGAAGGTGGCGAACGCTTACCTGAAAAACGGCCTTGGCCGGTGGCTGCCGGCTATGCCTTCGCTCGTGAAGAGCGATCCGTTCTGGCTGGATCCCAACGACCCGCACCGACCACCGTACACCCGCGAGGGTTTGCTCGGGCCATCGATCCCCGGATACCAAATCTTCAATCCGGGCATTTCCGTGGCCAATGGGCGTCAGGTGTGGGGTCTGGTGGAAGCGGACGTGCTGCGCAACGGCCTGTCGCCGAAGGATGCCGCGGCGAAGGGGTTCCAGCAGATCGAAGACATCCTGAGCCACTACAAGATTGTGCAGAGCTGAGTGAACGTTGCCTCAGCCCGAGGCTCACAAGCGTCGGGCTGGGGACGAACCCGCGATGGCCAACAGCTGAGCGGCCACCGGCGCAGGCCCCGGAGCGGCGGTGGCAGTGGGCAGGAGCACAGCCGGCAGTAAACCCACCGGATGCAACCCGCCATGCGATGAGGCGGACGGGTGCCGTCCCGGGTGTCCTCGCCGGAGGCAGCCACCGGGCTGCCCTACCCGGCCGTGGCCCGCTGCGCTGCGGCGGGCACGCGCCGCACTGCCGGCCCTCCCCCGCAACCACAGGTCGCGCGGCTGTCTGACGCCTACTTGTTTTCGGCAGCGGCGACGCGCATGCGAACGATACGATCCGGATCCGTCACGACGCCGCTGCCCGGCGCACCGCGCTTGATCTGATCGACGTATTGCATGCCCTGCACGACCTGGCCCCAGATCGTGTACTGCCCGTCCAGGTGCGGCGCGGGCGCGAACATGATGAAGAACTGGCTGTTCCCGCTGTTCGGATCGCTCGTGCGTGCCATGCCGCAGGTGCCGCGAACAAAATGCCGTTCGTTGGTGAACTCGGCGGGCAGGTTGGGCAGCTGCGAGCCGCCGGTTCCCGTGCCCGTCGGATCGCCGCCCTGCGCCATGAAGCCTTCGATCACGCGATGAAACGGCGTGTTGTCATAGAACCCCTGGTCCGACAGAGTCTTGATCCGTTCAACGGTTTTCGGCGCCACGTCCGGGAACAGCTCGATAACCACGCGGCCGTATTTCAGGTCCATGTAGATCGTGTTGTTGGGATCGAGCTTCGGCTGGGCTTCGGCATTGTCGCTCATGGTGGTTCCCCAGGTGAGGGTCGCAATCGCGCCCAGGGACGGCAGAGCGGCGATCAGGGTGCGTCGAGGCAGGCAAGCGTGCATGTCGATCCTTGCAGAACGCAGTAGAATGGATGTGGTTCAGCGACCAATGCGCGCCATCACGCGTTGCAGCGTGAGTGGCGGCACGAAGGACGAGATGTCGCCGCCCAGCGTTGCGACTTCCTTCACCAGGCGTGACGCGATGAACTGATGGCGCTCACTGGCCATCAGGAACACCGTCTCGATGTCCGGCGCCATGCGATAGTTCATGCCGGTCATCTGAAACTCGTAATCGAAGTCAGAGACCGCGCGCAAGCCGCGCACGATCATGGCAGCGCCAAGTTCGCGCGCGAAATGGATCAACAGGCCCTCGAACGGGCGAACCTCGATTTGCACGCCGTTCGGCTTGACGGTGTTGGCGATTTCCGCCTTCACCAATTCGACACGTTCCTGCAGCGGGAACATCGGTCCCTTGCCGGCGTTGGTCGCCACACCGATCACCAGCTTGTCCATCAGACGCGCGGCGCGGGCGATCACGTCGAGGTGACCATTGGTGATCGGATCGAATGTGCCGGGATACAGCCCGACGCGGGGTTGGCTCACGGGTTTGGTCCTTGTTCACGGGTCATGGCGGGTTCATCGGCAAACGTCAGCACGCCTCAGGCTCGCCATTTTCCTCGCTTTCCTCCTCCATCACCGGGAAGACGCTGGTGACATGCTCTTCCGCGTTGACTCGGAACAGGGTCACACCCATTGCCTGGCGGCCGGTGACGCGGATCTGATCGGCCGGGACGCGGATCAGTCGGCCCGCGTCGGTCACCAGCATCACGTCATCGCCAGGGCGCACGGGGAAGGTCGCGACCACGGCTTTGCCATTACGCGGTGCTAATGTGATGTTGGCAACCCCTTGCCCGCCCCGGCCGGTGGTGCGGTATTCGTAAGCCGAGGTGCGCTTGCCGAAGCCCATGTCGGTGACTGTGAGCAGGAATTCCTCAAGACTCTCCAGCTTCTCGACGCGCTCGGCGGAGAGCGTGACGGCGGCAACAGGCTCGTCCGCCTCGGACGTCGCTTCCGCTTCCTCGTCTCCGTTGCCATTGCCGTTGCTGCGACGCCGCGAATTCGCCAGCTTGATGTAGGCCTCGCGCTCTTCCAGCGTCGCTTCGACATGCTCGAGCACGGAGAGGCTGATCACGGCGTCCTTGCCCAGCAGCCTGATGCCGCGCACACCGGATGAATCGCGGCTGGCGAAGACGCGCACCGTGTCGTCGTTCAACTGGAAGCGGATGCACCGGCCATTGCGCGTCGCGAGCAGTACGTCGTCGCCCTCGCGGCAGGTGTTGACGCCGACCAGATGATCGCCCTCATCCAGCTTCATCGCGATCAGTCCGGTGGACCGGACGTTGCGGAAATCCGACAGCCGGTTACGACGCACATTGCCCGATGCGGTTGCGAACACGAGATGCAGCGAATCCCACAGCGTTTCGTCTGGCGGCAGTGGCAGCACCGTGGTGATCGTGTCGGCGCCGAGCTCGGGCAGCAGATTGACCAGCGCCCTGCCTCGCCCGGTCGGACCGCCCTCCGGCAGACGCCACAACTTCTCGCGGAACACCTTGCCGCCGGAGGAGAAGAACAGGACCCACTGGTGAGTGTGGCCGTGGAAGCTGCGGGTGACGATGTCGTCGCCACGCGTGGACGCACCCGCCCGGCCACGGCCGCCGCGGTTCTGCGCGCGGAACGTTTCCAGCGGCGTGCGCTTGATGAAGCCGTCGCGGGTGATGGTGACGACCATCTGGCCAGGCTCGATCAGTGCCTCGTCTTCCTGGTCGGCGATGGCTTCGACGATGTCGGTCATACGCGGCGTGTCGAGTGCCGCGCGCGCCTTCGTCAGTTCCTCGCGCATGACTTCCATGCGGCGCACGTGCGATCCGAGGATGTCCAACAGTTCGCGGATCTGCCCGGCAATCTCCTCAAGGTCGGCGCGGATCTTCTCGCGCTCCAGACCCGTCAGCCGCTGCAGGCGGACGTCAAGAATCGCGCGCGCCTGCTCTTCGGTCAGCCGAACCGTGTTTCCGGGCGAGACGACGTTGCCGGGTTCGTCGATCAGCGCAAGCAGCGGCACCACCTCGGCGGCCGGCCAGTCGCGTCCCATCAGCGCGGTGCGGGCAGCCGCCGGGTCGGCGCTGGCGCGGATCAGACGAATCACTTCGTCGATGTCGGCGACCGCGATCGCCAGGCCGACCAGGTTGTGGGCGCGCTCGCGTGCCTTCGCCAACTGGAAGCGGGCCCGGCGCAGGATCACGTCCTCGCGGAAGCGGATGAAGCAGAGAAGCGCGTCCTTCAGGCCGAGCTGCCGCGGCTGCCCGTTGTCCAACGCGAGCATGTTGATGCCGAACGTCACCTGGAGCTGGGTAAAGCGGTAAAGCTGGTTCAGCACCACGTCGGGAGTGGCGTCGCGCCGTAGCTCGATGACGATGCGCATTCCCGTACGGTCGCTTTCGTCGCGCACCCCCGAGATACCGTCGATCTGCTTCTCCCGCACGAGCTCCCCGATGCGCTCCAGCGTCGTCTTCTTGTTCACCTGATAGGGGATCTCGGTGAAGATGATCGCCTGGCGGTCGCGGCCCATGTCTTCGATTTCCGAGCGGGCGCGGATGGTGATCGATTCGCGGCCTGTCTCATACGCGGCGCGGATACCCGAGCGGCCGATGATCACACCGCCGGTCGGGAAATCCGGCCCCGGAACGAGGCGCATCAACTCGTCCAGCGTTATGTTCGGATCGGCGGCGACTGCCAGGGTCGCGTCGATGATCTCGCTGGGGTTGTGCGGCGGAATGTTGGTCGCCATGCCGACGGCGATACCGTTGCCGCCGTTCACCAGCAGGTTCGGGAAGCTGGCCGGAAGAACCACCGGCTCGTGTTCCTGCTCGTCGTAGTTCGGTTGGAACTCGACGGTATCCTGATCGATGTCGGTGAGCAGCAGCGAGGCGGGGCGGCCGAGGCGCACCTCGGTGTAGCGCATGTGCGCCGGGTTGTCGCCGTCGACCGAGCCGAAATTGCCCTGCCCGTCGATCAGCGGAACCCGCATCGAGAACGGCTGCGCCATGCGCACCATGGCGTCGTAGATCGCCGCGTCGCCGTGCGGGTGGAACTTGCCCATCACATCGCCCACGACGCGGGCGGATTTGCGATACGGCCTGTCGGCGGTGTAGCCGCCGTCCTGCATGCCGTAGAGAATACGGCGGTGCACTGGTTTCAGCCCGTCGCGCGCATCCGGCAGGGCGCGCGCCACGATGACGCTCATGGCGTAGTCGAGGTAGGAGCGTCGCATCTCCTCCTCGAGGGTGACAGGCTGGGTATCGCTGGGCGGTCCGGGAGGCGGTGCGGCCGGGTCTTCGGGGGGCGTGTCGCTCAATTAGGGCTCTGGGTCAGGTGCGGCGCGGGCGGCCCGGTAGGGCACGCGGCGCTGCGGTGCATCATGAGCAGGTAGATAGGGGGTTTCGCGGGGGAAAGCGAGGGGGATCGGGCGCGCACGGACGTGCCATGCCGGGGTGACGAAGCGCGCGCGAACTGATCGATCAAACCGCCTGGCCGGCCGACTCGAGCGCCCGCCATACCCGCTCCGGCGTTGCCGGCATATCGATCTCTGTGACGCCCCGCTGGCCCAGTGCGTCCAGCACGGCGTTGATCACCGCCGGCGGACTGCCGACCGCGCCTGCCTCGCCCGCGCCCTTGACGCCGAGTGGATTGGTGGCGCACGGCACTTCCAGGAGCTCCACTTCGATTTCCGGCAGATCGTCAGCGCGCGGCAGCGCATAGTCGGTGAAGCTGCCGGACAGCAATTGTCCCGACGCCGGGTCATAGACCGTGTGCTCAAACAATGCCTGTCCGGTACCCTGGGCGACACCGCCCTGCACCTGGCCGCGAACGATCAGCGGATTCACTGCCTTGCCGACATCATCACACACCGCGTACCGCGCCACCTGTACCACGCCCGTGTCGGGGTCTATTTCCACCTCCGCCATGTGGCAACCGTTCGGAAATGTGTGATCATCGACCGGAGCAACTTCTGCCGCATCCAGCGTGATGACCGAAGCATCCGCCGCCGCCCTGCGTCGCTGCGTCGCCGCAAGGTCTAAAATGTCCACGCCGCGATCGGTGCCGATAATGCCGAAACGGCCATCGTTGAAAACGATGTCCGCCGGTGACGCTTCAAGCACTTCAGCTGCCGCCTGCTTGCCTTTCGCGATCACCGAATCGGACGTGAGCAGAATCGCCTGGCCTTCGGAATAGAGGCTGCGCGCACCGCCGGTGCCGCCACCGACCGGAATCGTGTCGGTGTCGCCCTGGCGAATGCGGATCAGATCGCCGTCGATGCCCAGCCGGTTTGCGGTCAACTGCACATAGGCCGTCTCATGCCCCTGCCCGGCCGATTGCGTGCCGACATAAACATCGACATAGCCGTCATCGGCGAAGCGGATTTCCGCGCGCTCTGTCGGATCGCCGCCGGTTGCTTCGAGATAGTAGGCAAATCCGATCCCGCGCAGCTTGCCGCGTCCCGCCGCCTCGGCGCGACGCGCGTCGAAGCCCGCATGATCCATCTTGCGCAGCGCCGCATCGAACACCATCGGGAAATCGCCGCTGTCATATGTCTTGCCGACCGGCGTGGAATGCGGCATCGCGCTCGGCGGCACCATGTTGCGCCGGCGCAGTTCCGCGCGATCGGTGCCAAGTTCGCGCGCCGCGGCATCGACCAGACGCTCGATCAGGTAGTTCGATTCCGGACGCCCGGCGCCGCGATAGGCATCGACCGGCACCGTGTTGGTGAACACGCCGAGTACCTGCGCGTAGATCGCCTGGAAACCATAGATGCTGCCAAGCACCGACGTGCCCGCGACGGTCGGAATGAACGGCGCGAAGGTCGAGAGGTACGCGCCCATATTCGACACGTTGCGCGTGCGGAGTGCGAGGAACCTGCCGTCTCTGTCGATCGCCAGTTCGCCCAGCGTGACGTTGTCGCGACCCTGCGTGTCGGCAACGAACGCCTCGCTGCGATCCGCAACCCATTTCACCGGCTTACCCAGCTTGCGCGCGGCATAGCACGTCAACGCGTGTTCTGCGTAGAGAAATGCCTTCATCCCGAAGCCACCACCGACATCAGGGGTGACCACGCGGAACCGATCGGGCTCAACCCCAAACATCGGTGCGATCAGATTCTTCACCAGCCAGCCACCCTGCGTGTTCGCATAGAGTGTCCAGCGTCCGCTGCCCGCGTCGAAATCGGCGATCGCGCCGCGCGTCTCCATCGACGCCACGACGACCCGGTTATTGACGACGGTCAGGCGGGTGATGTGTGCGGCCTTGGCGAATTGCGCTTCGGTTGCCGCTCGATCGCCGATCTCCCAGTCGAACGCGATGTTATGCGCGACGTTGGGCCACACCAGGGGTGCATCCTGGTCCATCGCCTTCGCCGTGTCGGTCACCGCCGGCAAGACGTCGTAATCGACCATGATCTCTTCCGCCGCATCGCGCGCCGCTTTGGCGGTGTCGGCAACAATGAATGCGACCGGATCGCCGACGTGGCGCACCATTCCGTCGGCCAGCACCGGATGCGGCGGCATGACCTCGGGCGTTCCGTCACGGTTCTCGAGCGGCGTCGCGCACGGCAGCGTGCCGATCTTGTCGGCGGCAAAATCGGCCGACGTATAGATCGCCCGAACCCCTGGCAGCGAGGCAGCGGCCTTGCTGTCGATCGTGTTGATCTTCGCCGCCGCCAGCGGGCTGCGTAGCACAACCCCGTGCAGCATGCCGGGCAGCACGATGTCGTCGGTGTAGCGGCCGGCGCCCCGCAACAGAGGCGGATCCTCCACACGGCGGACGGGCTGGGCGAGGCCAAACTTCGGGGTGGCTGGCATTGGGGCGGTCTCCGCGCTCGGCTGGGACGGACCGCAGTTTGCGCGCGACGGGGAGGAAAGGCCAACCATCCATGACCGATCGTCGCTCTCGCGCATTGAAGGCCGGATCGCTTGGCCTGGCATTCGGCGTCTGTTCAACGGACGGCGGCCTTCACGTGGCGCTGAGCGCGAGGTGGAGCGGGCCGGGTGGCGGATCAGCCGCACGTACTTAGCGTCTCGCCTGCCCTTCCGTCGCGTCGCCGTGCGCCGTCAGCGTTGCCGCTTCGCGCGCGGCGTTTCCGACCTCCCTGATCTCGGCCTCGCCGAAACCGGCTTCGCGCAGCACCTCATCCGTATGCTGCCCGAGTGTCGGCCATAGCCGGCGCACCGAAGGCGGAGATGCAGAAAAGCTTGCGGGAATCGCCGGCACAAGTACGCGCCCTTCCACCGGGTGTTCCTGCTCCGCGAAGAATCGCGTCTCCCGCAGGTAATCGTCGTCGAACAAATCGCGCAGCGCATTCGCCGGACCGCAGGGAATATCAATGTCG
>JASHQG010000299.1 GCA_030037665.1 Acetobacteraceae bacterium | reverse complement strand
AGAGGAGCGACTCATCGAAGTGGTGAGCCGAGTTTGACCACCAAAAGCAGTCAGAGGACCGCGATCTGCGTTATCGGCGGCCCGACGTCGACGATGGGCGTGGTCGGCCGCCCAGGCTTCGACGTAGTGCGGTAAGAAGTCGAGCACGAGGTCGCCTGGTCTGCACGGCCTCGGGATCGCCGATAGCGTACACGACGCACCCGGCAGGCTTAGGAAGGGTCGCGGCCCTGCCGTGGCAGCGGTATTTCTCCAGCGTGTACGGGGAGATGCGGAGCAGCGGTGCGGCCTCATTCGTTCTGAGATATTGCCCTGGCGTCGCTTCTTCGGGGGACCGCCCTATGCCGCGCTGCAACGGCACCGGCTCGGCCTACCCGGTGGCGCCGGCATCGCATAGAGAAACCGGATCGAGCTTACCGGTCACATCATCGGCCGCCGGCGACTTCAACCCCGCGACGTTCTCCCAGTCAACTTCATTGCTCGCGCGACGGCGAAGCGCGTCGGCTTGCCGTTCGGACCATAGCGCGATGTCGATTTCATAATGGTCGCTCATGCGAGTGCCTCATGCGCTGCTTGCTGCTGCTCAAACGGGGGCGCACACGACCCGTGCCGCTCCACAGCCTTGCGCGCCGCCTTGGCCTGGTCACGCGCGTGGGCGAGCGACACGTCCGGAAAGCCACCCCAACCCATCTGACGCATCGTGCGGTGGCGCGAATAGCGCGGTCGCGCCGAGGGCATGAATATCCCGGCTTTGGCGCCCGGCGCCATGCGCAGGAACCCTCGGGAAGCCAACTCTATAACGCCGCTATAGACCTATGCGTATAGCGATGCTATATGGGTGGAATGGATACCCGTGACACCCTGGTGGCAGCCGCCTTGAAGGTCCTCGAGGATGAAGGCGAGGCGCAATTCTCGACGCGCCGTGTCTGCGCCATCGCGAACGTGACCGCCCCCACGCTTTACCATCACTACGGCAGCGCCGACGGGCTGCTGAGCGCGGCCATTGCGGAGGCTTTCGCGCAGTTCCTCGAAAGCAAGAGGGCTGCGGTCCAGTCTGCTGATCCGGTGACCGCACTCTGCGAGGGCTGGGACGATTGCGTGCACTTCGCCGCGGCGCGGCCGCGCCTCTATGCGGCAATGATGAGCCGCATTCTTGGCGGCGCCGAAATCCCTGCGGCCGCGCAGGCCTTCGCGCTGCTGATCGAACGCGTCGCGGCCATCGCCACCGAGGGGCGGCTCGCACCGAGCGTCGAGGAGGCCGCCGATCTCGCATGGGCGTCTGCGAACGCCGCATCCCTGCTTCACGTCACGGCCCGGCTTCGCAAGACGGCGCCGCCCACGTCCGCGGTTCTTGAGCAAATCCGCGAGGGCGCCATGCGGTCCATCCTGAAGTATGAACCGAAGGGCCGAACGCAATGAAGATCCTTGTCACTGGCGGCACCGGCCTGCTCGGCAGCCGCCTGATCCCGAAACTCGTGGAGGGCGGCCACCAGACAGCCGGCCTCGCACGCTCCGCATCGTCTCGCGCTAAATTGGTCGCAATGGGGGCAACGCCGGTCGATGCCGATCTGGAAAGCGGTGCGGCTCTGGCATTGCCTGCGATCGACGCGGTTGTGCACGCGGCCGCCCTGTTCCGCTTTTCAGGGCCGCGAGAACCCTTTTTCCGTACCAATGTAGATGGTACCGCAGCCCTGCTGAAGGCGGCCGAAGCCGCCGGCGCGCGCACCTTTGTCTACATCAGCGCGGCGGGTGTCATCATGGACAATGCCGGCTCGCCGGTCCGCAACGCCGATGAAAGCGCCCCTACATTCCCGAACCATTTCTCCGCCTATCTGGCGAGCAAAGCACGGGCCGAGCGGCTGGTACTGGCCGCCGAAAACCCGGGCTTTCGCACCATCGCCCTGCGCCCGCCCGCAATCTGGGGGCCGGGAGATCCGTTCAGCCGCGGGCTTCCCGCTGCCATAAAGTCCGGCCAGTTCGCCTTCATCAATCGCGGCGACTACGCTTTTGCGACCTGCCATGTCGACAATGTGGTGGAAGCCGTGGAATGCGCCCTGGAGCGTGGCGATGGTGGCCGCGCCTTCTTCATCAGTGATCGGGACAAGCAGACCTTCAGGCAATTTGTCGCGTCACTTGCGAGCTTGCAGGGACTTTCCATCGATAAGCTGCGGTCGATGCCCTACTGGCTTGCCTCTGCCGTCGGCCGTCTGTTTGACACGATCTGGGCCGTCACGCGGAAAGAAGGCGATCCCCCAATCTCGCGCTCGATGATGCGCATGATCGGGTGCGAATTCAGCGTCGACGATGCTGCCGCGCGCCGTGAGCTGGGCTATATTGGTAAGATTACGCGCGCCGAAGGCTTGCGCAGCTACCGCGCACCTCTTTAATAACGGATTCTATTTTGCACGAGAGCCACCCACCCGAAGATGTGGCTTGGGAGGGAAAATGGTGGTAACCGGCGCGAACTTGTTCGCTGAACCGGTAGAAATGGCGGATGGGGTATCCTCCCAACTGTCCGGTAAGATATTGTAATGTCTACGAGACTAGCGACCGCGTTTGGCGCTTCAACCAGATTTTCCAAGAGACAGCACAGAGGTTTGGACCGTTTGGGCGGTGGGTTGTCCGCCGAGCGACTTCTCCCGACCCATCCACGTCATTCGCTTGCCACGATCGATTTCTCGAAAGCAGACGCCCCTCAGTCGGTGTCGACGTTTTTCAATGGTATCCAAGAATTCAGCGCTGCGTGTTCTGTAGCAAGAATCGAGCACTGGACGGATGACCACCACGCGCCTCGGGCCAAAACACTCTCACGCAGGATGCCTTCTTTGCGCATGCCGAGCTTCTCCATAATCCGGAACGAGGCATGATTCTCGACACGGCACTGGGCGTAAACGCGATGTAGATTGAGCTTACCAAAAGCGAGTTCCAGCAAAGCCCGACCAATCTCGGTTCCTAGCCCTCGACCGCCGTAATCCGAACTAACCCCCCAGCCGATCTCACCCTGCTGCCACCGACTATTGCGAACGTGCAGGATCGCCTCGCCAATAACTGTCCCGGTCGCTTTGTCAGTTGCTGCCATAAAATAGCTGGTCCGAGGCTCCTTCGTCTGATCCTGAAGCCACCCGTTCAACATGTCGGAGACCGATTGCGGCGTCGGCAGATCCATTGGCAGATTGTGCCAATAACCCTCACGGTGCATGTACTCATAGAACGCCTTAGCATCTGAGGCGCGCACGTCGCGAAGAATCAAATTTGGCGTCTGAAGTGCATCCATGAGCACGTTACCCCAGCCTAGGAACGACTCTAACCGGGTGACAAAGCACGCTTAATCGACCCGCCGAAGGCAATCAAGGGCCTGGACGGTGCAGAAGTCCGGTTCGGAAAGCGGACGGCTGATCTGGGTGCGGCAGCCCGCAACCGGGTCGCTGCAAACCCAGACTGAGTCGCTGGTCTGGTCTCGACCCATTGCGGGCATTCCTGATGGGCACGATTCGAGTAGGCTGTCATTAGAAGGGCGTTCCATCAGGGGGAGCAGGATGAAGGCAGGCGATGTTCTGATCAGCCGTCGGCCAGACGGGCACTGGTCTGTCGTTAAGGTTCTAATCATCGACGTATGGCCCGACGGCAGTCAGGTCTTTCACTGCATGTTCTACAAAGAAACCGCAGAAAGACCCACCGAGCAAACGGTTGAGTCTCTACAAGTGCTAGCAATGCATTCTCCCGTGGCGGAAGAGACCTATCGGCAGGGATGGGAGGTCCTTTGCTCGTACCCTGTGCCCGATCACGAGCTGGAAGGATTCCACGAGTACTTGAAGCTCACCGATTTTCCTCG
>JASHQG010000298.1 GCA_030037665.1 Acetobacteraceae bacterium | reverse complement strand
GCAATCGACCGCACCCCAGTCAGCACGAAGTCCGAAACGATGGCCCACGACCGGCTTGAAGTCGTTCTCCATGAGCCATTCCGCGATCAGGTGTGGTTGCGTGAGGGCCCGCCAGATTGTCTCGGGCGGATACGGCACGTCACGCTCGAGTACGACAGAGCGCGTTTCGGCTGACGGTGTGGTCATTGGTCCATCCTTTTCAGCAAGTCTTCGAGCCTGTCGAGCCGTCCTTGCCAGAAGCTGGTCATCTGGCGAGTCCAGTCAACCAGCGGCGCCAGGGCGCCGAGTCGTGCGCTGTAATGGGTCCGGCGTCCTTGGTGGCGGTCTCGCACCAGACCAGCCTGCTTCAAGACTCCGAGATGCTTGGAGACCGCCGGTTGCGAAATCCCCGCGCGCGCCGTCAGGGCTGTGACCGTGTGCTCCCCTTCGCGGCACAGCCGCTCGAAGATGGCCCGACGGGTCGGATCGGCCAGCGTACGGAACAGCACATCGTGCGCCTGCGCCATGACGACTCATAACCTGCCAGCTATGGATTGACGCATAACCGCCGGGATATGGATCAGTCAAGCGGTGAAGCGACGCGGCGGCAGGAACTGCCGCCATCGAAGGGTGCGGCCCAGAGAAACCCGCCCCATATGACCGGACGCACAGGCACGGGAGAGGGGCACCATGGCCGAAATACCAGCCGCATTCAGGGATCTGACCGAAAAGAAGGCGTTCGCGAACCTCGCGACCCTGATGCCGGACGGCTCACCGCAGGTGACGCCGGTGTGGTTCGACGTCGCCGACGGACGGGTCCGCGTGAACACCGCAAAAGGACGCGTGAAGGCGCGCAACCTGCATGACGGATCGCCCGTCGCGCTCGCGATCCTCGATCCGGACAACCCGTATCGCTACATGCAAATTCGCGGGCGGGTGGTGCGAACGACGGAACAAGGCGCCGACGCGCATATCGATGCCCTGGCCAAGAAATATCTTGGGAAGGACAAGTACCCGTTCCGTCAGCCCGGTGAAGTACGGGTGATGTACGAAATCGAACCCGCAGCGGTACAGACGATGAGCTGAGATCACCTCTCCTGGTTCGCCGACGCGATCGCGGTGCGAAACACCGCGAGGGACGGCATGACACAGTGAGGAGTCCTGCGTTGTGCCGCTCGCCGGCCGGGCTAGGCTGGCCGGGTTGGTCCGCCCGGCGGCCCAACCCCGCGCGACGCGCGGGCAAGGTGAATGGGAGGGGAAATGGACACGTACGATTATATCGTCGCGGGCGCCGGCTCGGCCGGTTGCTGTGTCGCGGCACGGCTCAGCGAATCTGGCCGCTATCGCGTGCTGCTGCTGGAAGCCGGCGGCAAGGACAGCAACCGGTGGATCCACATGCCCATGGGTTTCTCCCGCCTCTTCGCCAATCCCGCCGTCAACTGGATGTACGAAAGCGAGCCGGAACCCGAGCTCGAGCATCGCACGCTCTATCAGCCGCGCGGCAAGGTGCTCGGTGGCACGAGCTCGATCAACGGCATGGTCTACATGCGCGGTAACCACGCCGACTATGACGAATGGCGCCAGCGCGGGTGTGACGGCTGGGACTGGGACAGCGTGCTGCCGTACTTCCGTAAGGCCGAGGACAACCAGCGCGGCGGCGGTGAATACCATGGCAGCGGCGGTCCGTTGCGGGTATCCGACCAGCCGAAGCGCACCGAACTCGCCGACCGCATGATCGAGGCGGCCGTTCAGGCGGGCCTGCCACGCAACGATGATTTCAACGGCGCGCAGCAGGAAGGTGCAGGGTATTTCCAGAGCACGACAGGAAAACACCGGCGCTGGAGCACCGCGACCGCGTATCTGCGCCCGGCGCGCCATCGTTCTAACCTGATGATCCACACGAACGCACTCGCCACCCGGATCGTGATCCGCGACGGCCGCGCCCGGGCAATCTCCTACGTGCGCAACGGCGTGCGCTGCACCGCTGAGGCGCGTGGTGAGATCATTGTCTGCGGCGGTGTGTTCAACTCGCCGCAGCTTCTACAGTTGTCCGGCATCGGTCCCGGCGCATTGCTCCAGGAACACGGCATCGAGGTGGTGCGCGACGTGCCGGCGGTCGGCCTGCATTTGCAGGACCATTTCTACGTACGCATGGCATTCCGCTGCACGAAGCCGATCACGATGAACGACATCGCCAACAGCCTGCCGCGCAAAGTTATCGCGGGGCTGCAGTATTTCCTGTTCCATGGCGGCCCGTTGGCCGCCAACGGAGTCACCGCCGGCGCGTTTGCACGCAGCGATCCGCGGCTGGAGCGACCCGACCTTCAATTCAATTTCACACCATGGAGCTATGCGACGCGCGACCGGCATGGCGCGGTGGCGCATCCGTTCCCCGGTTTCAGTCTGAGCGCGGTGCATCTGCGCCCTGAGGGACGCGGCAGCGTACGAGTGACGAGCCCCGACCCGCTGCTACCACCTGCCATCCGGTTCAATTTCCTGCAAACGCCCTATGACCTGCAGGCCCTGATCACGGGCATGCGGCTGGGCCGCAAGATCACCGAACAGCCCGCTCTTGCGCCCTATATCGCCGAGGAGATCGTTCCGGGTCCATCAGTGAACACCGATGCGGAGTTTGAGGCGAATATCCGCCGCACCGCGATCTCGAACCTGCATCCGGTGGGAACCTGCCGGATGGGCCCCGAGAGCGACACGGTGGTTGATCCGCGCCTCCGCGTCCACGGCATTGAGGGCCTGCGCGTGGTGGACGCCTCGATCATGCCGACGGTGCCGGCCGGCAATACGAATGCGCCCACGATCATGATTGCGGAGAAAGCCTCCGATATGATCCTGGCCGACGCCTGACGCCGGCAGCGTCCGGCGGGTGTTCTGCCGGGCGGGCTGCAGCCGGTCTCGCGCGATGATCCCGCCGCCCTTGTCCCTCCCCACCCGCGACGCTAACTCGGCACCAACACGCCGCAGCAAGGAGTCAGACCCATGGCTGAGACGCCCCGCCCGGTGATGCTGGTGATCCTCGACGGCTTCGGC
>JASHQG010000297.1 GCA_030037665.1 Acetobacteraceae bacterium | reverse complement strand
GTGGCGGCAAGGTGCGCCTATGCCCGCGCCGGTGTGGGCGCCGTCACGACGCAAAACATCACCGATCCGCGCTTGGGGCCGCAGGGGCTGGACCTGATGGCGCTTGGCGCCGACGCCGCGGCCGCATGCGCCGCGCTGCGCCGTACCGCACCGCACGTCGCGTACCGGCAATTCACCCTGATCGATCGCGAGGGCGGCACCGCGTGCTTCTCGGGCAGCCGCGCGCTGGGCGTTCACGCCGAGGCGCACGGCCGCGATGTTGTATCGGCCGGCAACCTGCTGGCAAATCCGGACGTGCCCGCTGCGATCGTCGCCGGTTTCGAAGCGGCCGGTGATGCGGCCGCGCTGGGCGATCGTGTGCTCGCTGGCATGACAGCCGGTCTTGCCGCGGGCGGTGAGGCCGGACCGATCCGCTCCTGTGGCATGGTCATTGTCGACATGGTCTCCTGGCCAGTCGTCGATTTGCGCGTGGATTGGCACGATACGCCGCTGACGGAGCTCGCGCAGCTCTGGGCCGCATGGCGACCGCAATGGCAGGACTACGTCACGCGCGCGCTCGATCCGGGCAAGGCGCCGTCTTATGGCGTGCCCGGCGACAGATGACGGAGCGTGCGAGGCGGCTATGGCTCCGGCAATACGGCTGTGACGTCGACTTCCACCAGCCACTCCGGCCGTGCCAATGCCACCACCACCAGCCCGGTGAACACCGGGAACACGCCCTTCATCCAGCGTCCCAGCACCTGATAGATCGCCTGGCGATGGCGGATGTCGGTCAGGTAGACCGTAACTTTACAGACGTGCTCCAGCGACGCGCCGCATTCACGCAGCAATTGGTCGATGTTGCGCATGACCTGCTCGGCCTGTCCCTCGGGATCTCCGATCGCCACGCTGACGCTGGTATCAAGATCCTGGGGGCACTGTCCGCGCAGATAGATGGTCCGACCGGCAATCACAGCCTGACATAAATCATTGTCTAGCTTTTGCTCGGGATAGGTATCTCGGGTGTTGAACCGGCGAATCCGCGTGTGAGCCATCGTTGCTACCCCGCCGCCTTGCCGAGTGTGGGATCGACCGGACGAGCCCGGCCGGACCGGCCGGCGGATTGATGTACCACGCGGAGCGTCCCGGCCCAATCGAAATGCCGATCGAGTGCGGCCAAGTCGGCATAAGGCGGCGATTGCGCGAACAACCGGAAGCTCAGCCGGTGGCCGGCGTCGTCGGCGTTCGGCAGGTCCCGCGCGAAGGCCAGCGGCTTGCGGTGATCCTCGGTCTGGCGGTTCTCGTCGACGCTGTCATATTTCTCCAGCCAGTGCGTGGTGTACGTACTGGCGAAGGCCGCGGTATCCGGAGCGACGCCAATCTGTCCGCCACACAATTCCTGTGTGATAGGCATCATGCGGCGCAACTGCGCGGAGGCGAGCACGCGTCCCGTCATCAACAGCGATTGATCCGGCATCAACAGGTCCGCCGGGCTGCGCGTGGCGCAGGCGATCGGGGCCGCGAGATGCGCGTTGATGCCTTCCCGACAGCCGGCTCGTTGCGCGAGCTTCTCCTGCACTGCCCGCGGGTGTCCGAGACCCGTTTGCCGTACATTGAACAACGAGGCGCCGATAAAGCGCGGGTCTGTGCCCGCATAGAGACTCATCGTCCTTAACCGATCAGCCTCTCGACGGACGCCACGGACCTCTCGTGTGCCGATTGAACCGATGGACAGCGGCGGCTGGTCACGGAGAAAGCGTCGCGTGCCGGCGAGTTATTGAGACGTCCCGACCAACATATCCTGGCCGCACCACCAGCGCGCGGAGCCATTCGCCGCCCGAGCCAGTATGGCATGGGGATTGCGTACGACAGTCCCGTAAAACCACCGGGAGGCTTCACCATGCCTCGGCTTGCGCTCGCCTGCGCGCTGCTGCTGTTTCCGGCTCCTGGCTTCGCCCAGGCGCCCCAGTTGGTGGATCCCGGGGAGCTGAATTGGGGCACGAGCGCCACCTTTCCTCCGTTCGAGTACATGAAGAGTGACAAGCTCGTCGGCTTTGACGTCGATCTGGTTGCCGCTGTCGCCAAGCAGATGAACCTGCGCTCCAGCGCGGCCCAGATTGCCTTCACCGGCCTGATCCCAGCCCTGGAAGGCAAGCGCATCGACCTCATCGTAAGCGGGATGTACATCAATCCGCAGCGAACGCAGGTCATCGACATGATCCCCTACGTGTACGTCGGTAACCAGGTTGTCGTCCGCCAAGGCGATCCCAAGCACATCTCTGGCAAGGATGATCTTTGCGGCCGTACCGTGGCCGCGCCGGTCGGCACCGTGTTCGAGACCAGTGCGAAGCAGGCGAGTGCCGCCTGCAAGGTGGCGGGCAAGCCGGAAATCAATCTGCTATCGCTCACCGGCACAGTGAACTGCGCCCTGGCGCTCACCCAGGACCGGGCCGACGCCATCATCGTCTCCACCCCGGTGGTCGGTGCGTTGATGACCGAGACGCCCGGCGCCTACGCGACGGCCGGCGCGCCCTGGGACAACACAACACAGATGGGGATCGGTGTTCGAAAGGATAATAGCGGTCTGAAGGCCGCGGTGAGGCAGGCATTGAAGGCGATCGTCGCGAACGGCGCCTACGCGGCGCTGATTAAGAAATGGCAGCTGCCTCCCGGCAGTTCGGCATTCTGATCGGGAGTCGCCTGTGTCGCTGTTCGAGCCGCATCTGCTGGCCCTCTACTTGGTCAGCTTTGACTTCATGCGCGGCAGCGTGGTGACCCTTGCGCTGAGCATTGCCTCGCTCGCCGTGGGAGTGGCCGTCGGGCTGTTGCTCGCCGTCGGTCAGGAGGCGCCATTCCGCCCGGCACGCGGCATGGTCTGGTTCTATATCTGGTTGTTCCGCGGCACCCCTGTGCTGCTGCAACTCGTGTTCGTGTTCAACGTGCTGCCCTCGTTCAACATCGTGCTGCCGGGCTTTGGCTGCGCTGTGCTGGCGCTGGGGCTGAACGAGGGTGCCTACATGGCGGAGATCATGCGCGCCGGCATCCGCGCAGTGGGACCCGGGCAGCGACTGGCCGCCCGCGCGCTCGGACTCGAAGAACGCCAGGTGATGCGCTGGGTCGTGCTGCCACAGGCACTGCGCATCATCATCCCACCGATCGGCAACCAGTTCGTCGGCATGCTGAAGCTGTCCGCGCTGGTCTCGGTGATCGGCGTGAAAGAGCTGCTTCTGACCGCGGACGAAACTGCCTCCGCAAATTTTCGCTACATTGAGGCACTGACCGCGGCCGCCATCTGGTACCTGGTGCTGACCACCTTGTTCATGGCGACCCAGTCCGGAATCGAACGCCGGCTGCATCGCCGTGGTGGCACCCGGCGCATGTCGATCGCAACCGCACCGTCGGTCCAGTCCGTCCGATGACGCCGCTGCTCGACGCGGCCGCCATTTGGAAGTCCTTCGGTGATCACGCGGTGCTGCAGGGAGTTGATGTATCGGTGACACGCGGCGAATGTCTGGTGGTGCTCGGCCCATCCGGCTCCGGCAAAAGCACCTTATTGCGCTGCCTGAACCTGCTGGAACCGATCGCGTCGGGCAGCATCGTGTTCGAAGGGCGGGAAATCGCTGGCCTGCCTCGCAAACACGCCGCGGCACTGCGGCGGCGTATGGGCATGGTGTTCCAGAATTTCGAGTTGTTCCCGCACCTTTCGACAACGGACAATGTTGCATTCGGGCCGGTCCGGGTGAAGAAGAGGCCGCTCAAGGAAGCGCGCGAGCTGGCGCACGAGCTGCTGTGCAAGGTGCACCTGCCCGATAAGCTCGCGGCCTTTCCCGATGAGCTGTCGGGCGGCCAGCAGCAACGCGTCGCCATTGCTCGGGCATTGGCGATGGAGCCCGCGTTGATGCTGTACGACGAGCCGACCAGCGCGCTTGACCCTGAGACCGTCGGCGACGTGCTGAACGTGATGCAGGAACTCTCGGACGAAGGCATGACCAGCATCGTTGTCACCCACGAACTCGGCTTTGCCCGCCGCGCGGCCGATTCAGTGATGTTCATGGACGCCGGCAAGGTCGCCCATCGTGCATCGGTCGATGCGTTCTTCACCGATGCTGCGCCTGAACGGGTGGTACGCTTCCTTCGCCGAATGCATGCTTGAGTGGCAGGGGGGCGGCCGCGACCGGACTGTTCAACGCGGCTGAGAGGCCGGCGCCACTGAGCGCAGCAGAGGCGGCCCAATCGTGCAGGACCAGATGCGGCTTGGCACGTCTGCCCTGCGACAACGCGCCAGCGCAACATCGCTTGGGCGCTCGCTCACCGGGTGGCGAACGATGATCGCGTCACACGCGACACCCGCCCGTCGGTTCAGGTATCCTGGCACGCATTTTGCGTTGCAGGCTCGCGATCGCAGCGGCAACGATCTTGACCGGACTGTCGCTCATCCAATGGGAACATTGATTCAGGCCACAGGAGGCACAGCATCGATGATCCTGCTATCCGAACGCCGCTATCAGACGCTGGGCGCCGCCTGGTTGGCGTGGATGGTCAACTACATCGACCGGACCAAGACGGCTGCGCTGCTGCCGCTGATTGTCGCATCGTTGGGCATGACCACCCACCAAACGGGCTGGGTGCTCTTCACCTTCTTCATCTGCTATGCGGCAACCCAGCCTTTCGCAGGGTTCGTCACGGACCTCCTGGGTGCCAAAAAGGCATTGGCCCTCTCGGTCGGAGGGTTCTCCGTGTTCACCTGGATGATGGGCATGGTCAACACGCCCGAGCAGTTTCTGGTCCTCAACGGATTGTTCGGGATTTTCGCCGGGTTTGAGGTGACGTCGGCCTCCCGGTTGGTGGCCACGTGGTTCCCGATGCGAACACGGGGGCGGGCCTTCGCCTTCCATCAGACCGCCTACACGATCGGGCCGGTCATTGTTCCCTTTATCGCGGTGCCGATCGCACACGCGTTGGGATCATGGCGCTGGACCTTCGTGATCATGTCATTCTTCGGACTTCCGGTGCTTGCGCTGATCCACCGCTATATCGTCGACAGGCCTGAGCGCGACCCCCGCGTAACCGACGCCGAATTACGGTATATCTTCGGTGAGGCGGAGCTCGCGAGAAACCGGGGTGGGCTGTTGGATCCGGCCAGAGCTCGTGCATCGGAGGATCTACCCCCGGGGGAGAGGATGACGCCCTACCGGGAAATCTTCCTCAACCGCAGCATCGGCCTGATGTTCGCATCGGGGTTCTTCACCCTGCTCGCCGGGTGGGGATTGACCACCTGGCTGCCGACCTACGGCTACCGCGAACTCAAGTTGCCGCTGCTCGTCGCCGGAACCTTGGCATCCATCGTCTGGGCCGGCCAGTTTTGCGGCGTGGTCGTCGGTGGCATTCTGTCGGACAAGGTCTTCGGGATGAAGCGCACACCCATCTGGATTCTGGGTGGTCTGGTGATGGCGATAGCGCTTGTTTGGGCGGCGACATTCAAGCCTGGGGTCGGGCTTCCGGTCGTCTATCTCGCATTTTTCATCGCCGGCTTCGCCGCCTCGTGTACCCCGGTCGGTCAGCTGTTCGCGCCCTACCTGGCCGAGTTACTGACGCCAGGTGCGGTCGGGCGGTCCCTTGGTGTCGTCGTCCTGGGCGGGATGATCGGCAGCGCCGTCGCGCAGCCGTTGACGGCGTACCTGGTCGTCGGGACACCGGCGGGACCGCAGTTCTGGCCGGCCTTCCTGTTGTTTGCTGTCTGTGGGGTGATCGGCTCGGCGTGTGTGTGCGGAATGGTCGAGCCGCAGCTTGGCCGGACCTACCTGGGCTACTTGCTCACGGGGAGGAAGCAGAGACAATGGAAAGCGCAATCGCAACCATTCTAAGCCTCATCGGCATTGGCGGGGCGGCTGATTCGAAGTCCCTTGCCAGGGCCGACTTCGGCGGTCACTGGAGCCTGGTTATTGCCTTGAATGTGGCCAACACGTTGGTCGTGCTGTTCTATGTCTGGCGCATTTGGAGAGAGAAGCTTCCTCCGATTCATCGGACAACGACATAAAGAAGTCGGAGCCGCATTCTTCAACGCCGATCCCCATCGACGGGCCATCAGACGCTTCGCTGCGTACCAAGACCGGCGCCTCAGCAGCCAGCCGTGAGCGCAGCGACCCGCAGATTGACGATGAAAGCAATCGAGACCAACAAAAGCCGCCGAGGAGGGTCGCCCCTTGTCGGGCGGCCCTCGTGAGCGTTGGCGATCGGGGTCAGCTCGCCGGACGAGCAAGTCCGACGAGCTTGTGACCATCGGGATCACGAATGTAAGCGAGGAAGGCGCCATTTGGGCGGACCCCAGGCGGGTCCTCGATTGAGGTTCCGCCGTTCGCAACGCCGGCCTTGTGCCACGCCTCCGCTTGTGCCGCGTCTTTCATTTGAAAGCCGATAGTACCGCCATTGAGCACGGTTGCCGGCTTGCCATCGATGGGTTTGGTCAGCATGAACCGGCCACCATTGTGAGTGTAGGCGACGCGGCCTCGCGCGTCCTCGACGCCGGGACCGGCTCCGATCACGGCAAACACCGCATCATAGAATTTCCTCGCGCGGGCCATGTCGTTAGTGCCGATCATGATGTGGCTGAACATTCTGCTCCCTCCTCCTCGAGCCGACTGCACGCCCTGCGAGTCTCATCACAGGGGCGGTCGTTATGACGCGATTTGGCCGGCGGGGAAATCCGCTCTGCCCGTGGCCGGACTGTGACCGGCCGCCAACTCGCGCTGGATTGATCGGCCACGGGCAGCGGCACTTGTTGAGCGTCACTCACGCCGGGCGTGGTCTGGAACAGCCACGGTGCGGGCGGTTGCTGGCGAAGTCCTGATTCCTTGTCAGGCCACGATGCAGCCCGGGCGGCTCGCCCCTGACGGTGCGCCGGGCACGGTCTCGCGCGTGTTGGCGCGGCATGCCAAACTCGATCCAGGACAAACCGGAGATCTGCCATGGACCAGTTCGAAGCGGCTGACAAAGCTGTCCTGTCAGGAACGACGGGCGCGATGTCAGCCTATGTGCCGCCACTGCAGGGCACGCAGGGGCAGCCGCCGCCGATCGCCGCGCACGGCGGACTGTCCTACATGTCGTTCGACCAGAACGGGGACGCCGGAACCCACGTGGCGCTCCAGGACGCGCTTGCCGAGATTGCCGACGGCGAGGGCGCGCGCGTGGTCGATATGATCGACAAGGCGCCGCCGGGACCGGTCAAGACCAAGTGGGGTCTCGCGTTCCGCGACTTCGACGAGTGCGTGGCCTACATCCGCGCCTCGAACAGCCTCAAGGCTCCCGCAGGCGGAGTGACGCTGCCGTTACAATATACGATCTACGAAAGGCCAACCTATTCCGTCGTGCCGTCCAACGCCCTCTGGCAGGACCCGACGCGCGCTGATGTCGCGGCGATCCTGCGCAAGAATGAGGCTGACAACCGGCGGCGCGACCTGTTTTTCCCGCAGGTGCTGCGCGACGCGCGGCGCATCGGCGAGTACTACCCGGGTCTGTCGCCCAGCAGTCCGGAATGCATGGACCGCCTCGGTCTCGCGCTCGCTCACCTCGAGTCCAAGTGCACGAACTTCTACGATTCAGCCGAGGTGGAGCGCGTGTTCTACCCCGAGATCGAGACGCTGCTTCTCGAATTCTTTCCGGACGCAACCGACGCCCTGGTCTACAATCACGATGTCTTCGACAAGGATTACACGGGCGATCGAACGGAAGACCAGGACGCAAAAAACCCTGGTGTCAACGGACGCTACGTCAACCTCGTGCATAATGACCTGAACGACAACAGCGGGCGTGTGCGTTGCCGCGAACTGCTCACCAGGAACCTGCGTAACTTCGGACGCACGCAGAACTACACGGACGAAGAGGCCGACGCGAAGATGTCGCGGCGGTTCATGTCACTCAATCTCGCCAAGCCGATGGAGACGGTCGAGCAGTTCCCCTTCGTGCTGTGTGCCTGGCCGTCATTCGCGCAGCAGCCATACATCACCAACTACCGGATCTACGATGACCGGGTTGGCGAGACGACGCGCTTCACCTACCGGCCCGACCATGAGTGGTACTGGTTTCCGCTGCAGAAACCCAATGAGGTTTCGATGCTGAAGTGCTATGATTCGCTAACCGACGGCTCAGTCTCGCGCTGGTCGTTCCACACCGCCTGCATCGATCCGACCGCGCCCGCCGACGCGAGGTGCCGGAAGAACGTCGTGGTCCGGTCGTTTGTCTTCTTCTAGGAAGTCAGAAGGAGCAGTACACGAAGAGCCGATGTCGGTGTCGCGAGGCCCGACGGACCGACGACCGCGCGAAGCCACAAACGCGCGGTCGTCGTGACGCATCGCGGTCTCGCCACCACGCAGGTGCCTGGTCAAAAGGCGCCTCCAGCCCAGAGTGCCGTTCTGGATCGGGCACGCAGCCGCACATCATCGCAGAGGACGTGAGGTATGAAAGCCGGAGTGGTGTATCCGCAGATCGAACTTGGCGGCGATCCCGGGGCCGTCAAGGCGTTTGCCCAGGCAGCGGAAGATATGGGTTACGATCATATTGTCATTTATGATCATGTACTCGGCGCGGTTCATGCCGGCAGAGAGCCGAAGCTGACCGGCCCCTACAAGGAAACGGATCCCTTCCACGAGCCGTTGATCACCTACGCCTACCTCGCCGGTCTGACCAAAAAGCTCGAACTGGTTACCGGCGTGATCATTCTGCCGCAGCGCCAGACCGCCTTGTTCGCCAAGCAGGCCGCCGATGTCGACTTGTTCTCGGATGGGCGGCTCCGGCTGGGGGTCGGCGTCGGCTGGAACTGGGTGGAATTCGACGGCCTCGAAATGTCCCGGCATTTCCGCCGCCGCGGCAGGCGCCAGGAACTGCAAATCGCGTTGATCCGCAAGCTGTGGGGACAGGCCGTGGTCGAGCATGAGGACGCGGATCACCGGATCGACAGAGCGGGAATCCTGCCCCGGCCGAAACGGCAGATCCCGATCTGGCTGGGTGGTTTCAGCGAGGCCGCGTACGACCGGGCGGCGCGGATCGGGGACGGTTTCCTGTTTTCCGGCCGGACTCAAACCGAGGCGGTGCAGATCAAGGCACGGATCGAGGGCAGGCTGCGCGAGCTGGGCAGAGACGCTAACGCTTTTGGTTTCGAGTCGATCCAGCAATATAGTCGCGGAGACAACCACTGGCCCGGAGACATCGCGGCGTGGCGCAAAGCTGGAGGAAGCCACATTTCCGTCGTGACGATGGGCGCCAACCTCACCACGGTGGACAGTCATATCGAGGCCATCAGGCGGTGGCGGGATGTCTACAACTCGGTCCAGTAATGTTCTGGCGAATGGCTGGCATTATTGAAGCCGCACAGATGACCGCGCGTTGTGTCAGTCGGGGGCGGGGATGACCCGTTTCGATCCGGACCGATGACACCACGCCCCTCCGGACGGCGTGGCGGACGCGTTTCCACAAATCGTGCGGCCGCCCTCGGTTCATACCGGCAGTCGTGACTGCCGCTCCGCTGCCGAACCCGAGGCGGGTCGGTCGGCTGTTGCGCCCACCGCGCCGTCTGCGAAGCGCAAGCGCAGCCGGCTGCCCGGACGCACCGCGCCGGCGCTGGCGAGCGGATGGCCGGCGGTATCCGACACCAGTACGTAGCCCCGACGCAGCACCGCTTCCGGTGACACCGCATCGAGCCGCCCGGCCAGACCTTCCAGACGCGCGCGCGATTCCCGCAGCCGCGCCCGGACC
>JASHQG010000296.1 GCA_030037665.1 Acetobacteraceae bacterium | reverse complement strand
GCGCGCAACGCACGGAATGTCTGTGCGTTCCGCCCCCACCTTGGCTCACTCAGCAGACCTCGAGCTCTCCCGCGCGCGGCGCGGGAGAGGCCTTCTCATTGCGCCCACAACCTCACCAGCGCCCCGTCCGCTCCTCCCACCGGATCCAGACCCGGCGTCGGGACTTGCCGGATCTTTCGTACCACGCCGTCGTGCTGCGCAGGATCGCCGCGATACTGATCCGGCTTGGCCGCATTCTCCGGATATGCGCCGACAATCAAGAAATCGTCCGATTTGTCCAGCCGGCAATGTCCGACGCCCGCCGGCAGCACGACCACGTCGCCCGCATTAATTTCCACCGTCGGACCATTCGGCCCACCGAACTGAACCTTACCGCGGCCGCGCGCGCAGCCCAGCGCCTCGTGCACGTTGCTGTGGAAGTGCTGGAACGGATGGACGCTGTTGCGCCAGGCCGGCGGCCAGCGATTGGTGGCAAAATGCGCCTCGATCGCCGCCGGATCGGCCGGCACCGCCTGACGATAGACAAGGAGCGGCAGACGCGAATTGGGGATTGCGCCGTCGTCGGCGAAGATGAAGGTCTGCGGCTCGCTCATGGGCTTCTCTCCCTCGAGGTTGATCGGCGATGGCTGATGATGCGCCGTTCTTCAGCATCGGGGCGGCTTGGTCGCGCTCCAGGCCGCTGCGGTTGATCCTGACCGACCAGTCACCGCCACAGATTCCACCCAACGCGCGGTTCCGGCAACCGCTGGTGTGCGGGCTGCCCCGGCGTGGGCCGCAGCCCCGCACGAAAGGCACTTGCAACCGAAATCGTATGGCCCAGCATCAGCAGTGGTCGGACGAGGGAATCACGGTCCACGAACGGCGATGGCCGGGTGCCGGTGCCCGCGCCGACCGGTGCAGCGCCGCGCACCATACCGCCGCCGTCGGGGGACGGGACTCGGTCGTTGCGAAAGCTGGTAGTGCGGAAGCACTCCGTCAACGGAATCTTGCCGCTGTATAGGGTGCCGGATCGATCTCCGGGTTTTTTCCGCTTACGAGGTCCGCCACCAGCCGCCCCGTCGCTGCCCCGGCGGTTAGCCCGACGTGGCCGTGTCCGAACGCGTGCACGACATCAGCGCAGCCGGACGCAGGACCGATGCACGGCAGACCGTCCGCGATCGACGGCCTGTGGCCCATCCAGACTTTCACGCGATCCGTCGGCAGGTCGGCAGGCAATCCGGGGAACACTGTGCGCGCGAAATCGCGGAGCACATCGGCGCGCCGCCAGTTCGGTGCTGCTGTCAGCCCTGCAAGCTCCACCTGTCCGGCGAGGCGCAGCCCGCGCGGGGTCACGACGCACGACATCTTTCCATTACTCGGCATGATCGGAAGCCGAGGCTCCGCCTCGGGATTCTCGATCTCCACATGATAGCCGCGCTCGGTCTCCAACGGCACGTGATCGCCGACTGCCTCCGCGAGCGGCTTCGAATAGGCGCCCGCTGCGATCACCGCCTTGTCGCATTCGATCTCGCCTGTCTCGGTACGTACAGCGCGCAGCTGACCGGCATCGACGCGAAGCCCGGTCGCGCGCGCACGCTGCCAGGCCGCACCGAGCGCACATGCATGTCGGACCAGAGCGCTGACATAGGCACCGGGATCGCGACACTGGCCGTTTTCTTCGATCAGCAGTGCGAACGTGTAGCGCCGGTCCAGTGCGGGCTCGCGCTGACGAAGCTCTTCTTCGGACAGTTCCAGCCAGTGCACGCCATTTTCGCGGCGCAGCCGCCATGACAGTTGTTCAGCTTCAAAATCTGCGCGGCTCGGGAACACGCACAAAACACCCTGCCGGCTGATCAACTCGCCAACACCGGCTTCCTCGGCGAGACGCCGGTGCCGTTCCGGCGCCTCGTGCAGCAGTGGTTTCAGCGCGCGTGCGGTCGCAGCGACGCGTGCCTCCGTTGCGCCGGCACGCACGAACCGCCACAGCCACGGCAGCAATTGTGGCAGATAAGACCAGCGGATTGTGAGCGGACCCAGTGGATCGGCGAGATAACCAGGCACCTTGCGCCAGATGCCCGGTACCGACATCGGAATAATCGAGCTGGGATTGAGCAAGGTGCCGTTGCCGTAGCTGGCAGCCTGCACGTCACCGGGCGTGCCCGGTTCGACGATCGTCACGCGGTGGCCGTCGCGTAACAATTCGATGGCACAGGCCGCACCGACCGCCCCCGCGCCAATGACCACAACGTGGTAAGTCACGCCGCTACACGATCTTTTTCACGCCGTAAAACTGTGGCCAGCCGTCGCGCACGTCCTGCATGTACTTATGGAAAGCGGTCGGCTGGACATACATACCCAGCGGCACATAGGGCGGGTTTTTCCAGAACTGGACCTGCATCTCCTCGCAGAGCTTCTTCTGTTCGGCAGTGTTCGATGCGTTGAACCAGGCGTTGCGCAGGTCCTCCATCTTTGCATCCGTCGGCCACCCAAACCAGTTGACCTTGGTGCCGGTGCCGCGGATGGCGATGTTCGGTGCGGGAGAGATGTTACCGAATCCGCCAAGGTAGGTGTAGAAGATATTCCAGCCGCCCTTGTCGATCGGCTGCTGGCTGGCGCGACGAGCCACCACGGTACTCCAGTCCAGCGATTGGAAATCGGTATTGAAACCGAGCTTCTTCAGCGAGTCTTCGGCAACCTGCGCTTCGGCGTAGATCACCGGAATGGACGCGCAGGCGAGGATAACGACCTTCTCGCCGTTGTAACCGGCCGCTTTCAGGTCCGCTTTGAGCTTGTCGTAGTCCTTCGGCCCGCGGGTGATGTTGACCCCGACGGTACTGGCCATCGGCGTGCCGGGCACGAAGAGGCCGACGTCGGTTTTGATCAACCCAGGATCCGACCCGGCGACCGCCTCCATGATCTCCTTCTGGTCCATGGCCTCAAGGACCACATGTCGGATCGTCGGGTTGTCGAACGGTGGAAACAAACAGTTGAAGCGCAGACACCCGATTTCGCCGGTACGATCCTTCACCGTCAGGATCAGGTCTTCGTCCCGCCTGAGCTGTGGCACGAGATCGATCTGCGGGTTTTCCCACCAGTCGATCTCCTTCTGGGTCAATGCTGCTGCGGCCGTGGAAGGATCCGGGATGAAGTTCCAGACAACGCGATCGACATAAACGACCTTCGGACCGGCATTGAAGCTGGGCCGGCCGGTCTTGCGTGGAACATAGGCTGTGTTCTTTTCATAAACCACGCGCTGGCCGGGAATTCGTTCCGAGGCGACGTATTTGAACGGGCCACTGCCGACGGCCTCGGGGATCTGCTGATAGGGATCGGTCTTGGCAATTCGCTCCGGCATGATCGCGCAATTCACCGCCGCGAGTGCCGCCGGCAGCAGCGGGAATCGCTCCTTCAGGCGAAAGCGGATGACCTTGTCAGAGGCGGCGGACAACTCGTCGGTCCGAGCCATCAGGGCATCGCCGAACGGATCACGCTGCGACCAACGGTTGATGGTGGCGACGCAGTCCTTGGCCAACACCGGCTCGCCGTCATGGAACTTCAGCCCGCCGCGCAGCGTCAGTTCCCACTGCTTGCCGTCGCTCGACGTGGTCACGCCTTCTACCATTTGTGGCTGAACGTTGAACGCCGCGTCGTACGCGTACAGCGTGTCGAAGACGGCAAGCGAAAAGTTCCGGGTGATGTCGGCGGTGGTCCAGACAGGGTCGATCGAGGCGAGGTCGGCGTGCGGCGTAAAGTTGATCTGGTTAGCTTCCGCAGCGTTGCCGATCCGCGGTGCGGCGAGCGCCGTCGCCCCGGCCACGCCAGCTTTCAGTAAATCGCGACGTTTCATGATCCAGATCCCCCTCCGGCCCAACAAAGATGTAGGCCGCTTTTGGCGTAAGTGGAAGCGAGCAGACACCAGTGGAGGGCGGCCTCGTCACCGCGCTTCTGGCGCTCACACGTGGACCGAAGCTTCGCTCGCGTGCAGCGCAGCGGCAACGATCGGTGCAGCGGCAGCGGACATGCGCGCACCGTGATGGCCGACATCGGGCACGTTGACTACTGTCCAAGCGCAGCGCGTGCCGAGTGCGGCGGCGGCGTCATGCCCGGCGCGGACATAGTTGTGCGCCCGTTCGAAACGATGCGCGCCCTGGCGCATTGAGCGCGGGCCTTTGGGAAAGAAGCGCCCAGTTACCCTGGTGTCTTCCGTGCCGGCCATGACCGTGATGCGGAATCGCAGGACCTCGCGCAGCGCTTCTGCATCGAGCCCCACCTTGCCCAACCCGAACGGCCACGGAACGTCCAGGTCCGGCATTGCGTAGGTGCCCGCGTTTGCCGCTACTGCCACAGCGACACGCTTGCGCCAACCGAACGACAGCATGCGATGCACAAATTGGCCGCCAGCAGAATGGCCGAACTCGCCGTATTGACGCCGCTTGGTCACGCCGGCCTCGCGTAACGCGAGGAACAGTCGCTCGTCGATTCCATACGTCCACTGCTGTCGAGGATTCACCGAGCCATCCTCGTTGTGCATGTTGCCGAAGTGGTAGCGCAGATAGTCGGGAAAGTACCTTTCCGAAAACTCAATGGCTATCGCGAGGATACCCACCTCGTCCACCAGCTTCAGCCAGTAGTCGCGGTAGTCTGCACCGTTCCGCCCAACCCCGTGATGCACGAACAACACGGGCGTGTCGGGGTTAAAGTACACCGGACGCGCCGCGTGCAGCATCAGCGGCCGGTCGGGAAACGCCGGATCGATATATGGCTGCGAGTGCGCGCCCGGCGCCGCTATCAACCGCAGGAGATCATGCCGAGAGATAGGCGTCGCGCTCCGTAATCTCGAACGTGTATTGCCGATACGGCATGCCGAGGGATTGGCCACGCGGCAGTTGCCGCCACGCGGTCTCTCGCCTGGGCAACGCCCACACCCGCTTCACCGGGCGCCCGCAGCTGACCACATGCCTGCAAGCGTGCCGGTCACCGGGATCCGGATCGAGCGGCGAACCGCCGTTGCGAGCGATCCTCGCCGAAAACATGCACCGTCAGCCCGCCTTGGCGACCGCTCGCTTCGCCATCACCCCCACCAGGTGCGCGCGATACTGCGGGCTCGCATGGATGTCGCCGTTCATGTTTCCGACCGGCGTCGAAATTCCTGCTATCGCATCGGGCGCAAACTGCGCCGAAAGCGCCTTCTCCATGTCGGCGTGGCGGAACACACCCCCCTGCCCTGCCCCGGTCACAGCAACGCGGACATTGTTGCCAGTCTTCGCCACGAACACGCCGACCATCGCATAACGCGACGCCGGATTCGGAAACTTTTCGTATGCCGCTTTCTCCGGCACCGGAAACTCCACTGCCGTGATCACCTCGCCTTGTTCCAACGCGGTGGAGAACATGCCGGTGAAGAAATCGTCTGCTTTGATCGAGCGCTTGTTGGTTTTGATCGTCGCCCCCGTCGCCAGTACGGCTGCCGGGTAGTCCGCCGCCGGATCGTTGTTGGCCAGGCTGCCGCCAATGGTACCGCGATGTCGCACCGCCTCGTCGCCGATATGGCTCGCCAGAGCCGCTAGCGCGGGAAACTTCGCTTTTACGTCCGCGCTGTCTGCGACCGTGACGTGCGTCGTCATCGCGCCAACTGTCACCGTACTACCTGACACGGTGATCCCGCCGAGGCCCAGCTTCGCCAGATCAACCAGCTTCGATGGCTTGGCCAGCCGCTGCTTCAGCACGGGTATCAGCGTCATGCCACCGGCCAGCGCCTTCGCGTCGGCGTCGCCGGACAGCGTGGCGACCGCATCAGCCAGGCTGCCGGGCTTCTGATATGCGAAATCGTACATCGTTCTCTTCCCTTTGCCTTGCCTAATCGGCCGCCATACCGGGGCGGCCCGCGTTGATGATCGACCACAGCTTCGGCGCCGTGGCAGGCATGTCAATGTGCCGCACGCCGTATTCCTTCAGTGCATCGACGATCGCATTAATGATCGCCGGCGGCGAGCCGATCGCGCCGACTTCGCCGCAGCCCTTCACGCCCAGAGGATTGTGCGTGCAGAGCGTAACCTCGGTGCCTACCTTGATGCTCGGCAGGTTGTCGGCGCGCGGCATGGTGTAGTCCATCATCGAGCCGGAGAGCAGCTGCCCATCCGCGTCGTACACCGCGTTCTCCAGCAGCGCCTGGCCGATGCCCTGCGCCACGCCGCCCTGGACCTGGCCTTCGACGATCATCGGATTGATCACCCGGCCGACGTCATCGACCGCAACAAAATTGACGACTTCAGTCACGCCCGTGTCCGCGTCGATCTCCACTTCCGCGACATGGCAGCCGGCCGGAAAAGTGAAGTTCTTCGGATCATAGAAGGCGGTTTCGTCGAGCCCAGGCTCAAGTTCCTCGATCGGGTAGTTGTGCGGCACGTATGCAGCGAGCGAGATTTCCGCCAGCGCCTTCGACTTGTCGGTGCCGGACACGGTGAACTTGCCATCCTTGAATTCGATGTCGTCCACCGACGCTTCCATCAAGTGAGCCGCGATCTTCTTGCCCTTGGCGATGATCTTGTCCATCGCTTTCACCATGGCGGTGCCGCCGACCGCGAGGCTGCGGCTGCCATAGGTGCCCATGCCGAACGGGATTTTGTCGGTGTCGCCGTGCACCACTTCCACCTGGTCGATCGGCACACCGAGCTGATCCACGACGAGTTGCGCGAGCGTCGTCTCGTGCCCCTGGCCGTGGCTGTGCGCGCCGGTATAGACCGTGACGCTGCCGGTGGGGTGTACGCGGACGTTGGCGCATTCATAGAGACCGGCACGCGCACCAAGCGATCCCACCACGGCGGATGGGGCGATGCCGCACGCCTCGATGTAGGTTGAAAGGCCGAAGCCGCGCAGCCTCCCGCGCGCCTTCGCTGCCGCGCGCCGCGACTCGAAGCCGGCAGCGTCGGCGGCTGTCAGCGCGGCGTCCAACGTCGCCTGGTAATTGCCGCTGTCATATTGCAGGGCGACGGGCGTCTGGTAGGGGAAGGCATCCGGCGCGATGAAGTTGCGGCGGCGCAGTTCGACGCGATCGACACCAGTATCCTGTGCGACCGCATCGACCAGACGTTCCAGCAGGAATGTGGCTTCGGGCCGGCCGGCGCCGCGATAGGCATCGACCGGCACGGTGTTGGTGAACACCGCTTTCACCTCGCAGTAGACTACCGGCGTCTTGTAAACGCCTGCGAGCAGGGTCGCGTAGAGATAGGTCGGGACGCAGGGCGCGAAAGTCGATAGATAGCCGCCCATGTTGGCGAGCGTGGACACGCGCAAGCCAAGGAAATGCCCGTCCTTGTCCACCGCCATTTCCGCAATGCTGACGTGGTCGCGGCCGTGGGCGTCCGACATGAAACTTTCGTTCCGCTCGGCGGTCCACTTCACCGGCCGGTGCAGCTTACCGGAGGCCCAGGTGACGATCGCCTCCTCGGCGTAGTGGTAGATCTTCGAACCGAAACCGCCGCCGACATCCGGAGCCACCACGCGCAGGCGATTCTCCGGGATGTGCAGCACGAAAGCGCCCATCAGCAAGCGGATCACATGCGGGTTCTGGCTCGTGGTGTAGAGCGCGTAGTCGCCACTGGCCGGATCGAAATCGCCAAGAGCGGCACGCGGCTCCATGGCATTCGGCACGAGGCGGTTGTTGGTAAGCTCCAGCTTCACCACCTTTGCCGCATTCGCGAACACACCATCCACCACGGCCTTGTCGCCGATGTGCCAATCGTAGCAGAGGTTACCGGGCGCTTCGTCGTGCACCAGCGCCGCACCGGGCTTCAGTGCTTCCTGCATCGTCGCGATCGCGGGCAGGTCAGTGTAGTCAACGTTCACCAGTTCGGCAGCATCCTTCGCCTGCTGCTTCGTCTCAGCAACCACCACGGCCACCGGATCGCCGACATGCCGTACCTTGCCCACCGCGATCACCGGATGCGGCGGCTCCTTCATCGGCGAGCCGTCCTTGCTGTGAATCTGCCACCCGCAGGGCAGGCCGCCGACATTGTCGGCCGCCATGTCGGCACCGGTGTAGACGGCCAGCACACCGGGTGCCGCCGCTGCGGCGGACGTGTCGATGGTGTTGATGGTCGCATGCGGACGGTCGGACCGCTTGATGAAGGCGTAGGCTTGACCGGGACGGTTGATGTCATCCGTGTAGTGGCCGCGTCCGCTGAGGAAGCGCGCATCCTCCTTGCGGCGAACCGAGGCTCCGATGCCGTCGAATGCCATTGACGTTCTCCCTGTGCGAGGCGCTGGTTATTCGGCTGCCGCGGCCTTCTGGTGCATCAGTGGCCAGGCGGCGGCGATCGCCTTCACGATGTTATGGTAGCCTGTGCACCGGCAGAGATTGCCTTCCAGGCCTTCGCGGATCTGCTTCTCGGTCAGCCCGTCTGGGTGGGAGTTCACCATGTCGATCGCCGACAT
Organism: Acetobacteraceae bacterium; assembly: GCA_030037665.1. Classification (GTDB taxonomy): domain Bacteria; phylum Pseudomonadota; class Alphaproteobacteria; order Acetobacterales; family Acetobacteraceae; genus JASHVB01. Next base: position 962 of record JASHQG010000296.1, on the reverse strand, counting down.
CACCATGCCGGGCGTGCAGAACCCGCATTGGAGCGCGTGGTGCTCACGGAACATCTCCTGCATCGGATGCAGCGTGCCGTCGGCCGCGGCCAGCCCCTCGATTGTGGTGATGGCACAGCCATCGGCCTGCAGCGCCAGCATGGTGCAGGACTTGGCCGAAATGCCGTCCACGTGCACGACACACGCGCCGCACTGGCTGGTGTCGCAACCGACGTGCGTGCCGGTTAGACCCAGCTTCTCGCGCAGCAGCTCGACCAGCAATGTGCGGCCTTCGACGTCCACCGTGTGCGATTTGCCGTTTACCGTCAGCGTGACCTGAGGCATGCGCGCGCTCCCTTCCTTTCTCGCTTTGTAGCGACCGATCCGGCCGCCAAGGTTGCCGGCCTCAGCGGTCAGTGGGGCAGAGTTTGGTCGTGGCGGCGGGAAATGGTCAAGCGGACCGGCCACTGGTAGGGACGTTGGTATGGGCGAAGTCGGTGTCCTTGAACAAGAACGGGTTGGGATCGGTTTTTGCCAAGCCGTAAGAAGCAAATCTGCCGCGGTTCAGCCACACACACGATGTCGGTGCTTACGGACCCGGAGCAATGGCGCGCGGGCGTGCCGGATCACGGGGCGATCAAGCGGAAAGGTTTCTGGTTCCGGGCAGACAACGACACCATCAAGCTCTTGCGGCGCGCCCATGCGGCCCGCGCGGATGTTGCTGCCTCTTCCGAGGCTTACGGCGAAACGGCTGACCGCAAGTTGGTGTTACGCCGCCATTGGTACGACGTCGCCGCCCGGCACATGCTCCAGATGACAGGCCGACACATGGCCCTCGCCCACCGGCCGCAGTACGGGCTCCTCTGTCCGGCAGCGAGCGAACGCGAACGGACAGCGCGTATGAAAGCGGCAGCCGGAAGGTGGGTTGATCGGACTGGGTACATCGCCCGTTAGGATGATGCGTTGCCGCTTGGCCGTCGGGT
>JASHQG010000295.1 GCA_030037665.1 Acetobacteraceae bacterium | reverse complement strand
GCGGGAGCACGCCAACGGTTCGAGGCGCCCGTTATTGTCGCAACACGGTAAGGTTCGATCCAGAAACGTGGTGCCGCCTGGACGGCGTCGATGGGCGCCGCTCTCCACAATCGTGCTGCCGCGCCGTGATCACGCGCTCCCTCTGGGTGGCATGCGCCTCGCCGGGTCCGGTGCTTGCCTGATGCTGACGCGGCCGGAGGGCTGCCCGCCCGAATCGCGCGGCCTCAGCCCTGGCGGGCCTTCATGCGCGGGTTCTTTTTGTTGATCACGTAAACCCGGCCGCGACGGCGCACCACGCGGCAGTTCTTGTCGCGGGTCTTGGCGGCGCGAAGGCTGTTGCGGACTCTCATGGCTCGGGTTCCACGGCGGCGAACGGACGGCGGGACATAGGGGCGAGGGCATCCCCTGTCAAGCCGGAGAGAGCCCGGCCAAGGCGAGCTGGAAGGCGTTCAGCACGTCGTCACCGAAGCAGGCGAATGTCACCTGCGCAATGGCCGGCGTGGTCTCAAGGAACGATGCGGTCGTGCCAACGGCAATACGGGCAGCGGCCTCGATCGGGTAGCCGTAAATACCGCAGCTGATTGCGGGAAACGCGATCGAGCCGATGCCGTGCGCCACGGCCAGCTGCAGGCTCTCACGGTAGCAGCTGGCGAGCTGATCCGGCTCGCCATGGTTGCCATCGCGGTAGCGCGGCCCCACGGCGTGGATCACATAGCGGGCGGGCAGACGATAGCCGCGCGTCAGCTTCGCCTGTCCTGTCGGGCAGCCGCCGAGCGTGCGGCATTCCGCCAGCAACTCAGGGCCCGCGGCGCGGTGGATGGCGCCATCCACGCCGCCACCGCCGAGCAAGGACTGGTTGGCGGCATTGACGATGGCATCCACCGCCAGTTTCGTGATGTCTGCCTGGATGACCTCGATACGCATCCAGAGCCTCCTCTCCCGTGACAGCGGGGAAAGTCAGGTGATTGTGCGCGTGCGGTCCGTGATGCGCGCAAATGCTCTCAGCCTTCGCTCTCCCGCTTCCAGGACGCGGGTTAGTTCCGGCTCTTGTCCACCAGCGCGTTCTTGGCGATCCAGGGCATCATTGCTCGCAACTTCTCACCCACCTGCTCGATCGGGTGCTCCGCGAGACGCCGGCGCATCGCCTTGAAGCTCGCCTGGTTGACCTTGTTCTCCAGCATCCACTCGCGTGCAAACCGGCCGGACTGGATGTCCGCCAGAACGCGCTTCATCTCTGCCTTGGTGGCGTCGTTGACGACGCGCGGGCCTGACATGTACTCGCCGTACTCCGCCGTATTGCTGACCGAGTAGTTCATGTTGGCGATACCGCCTTCATAGATCAGATCGACGATCAGCTTCACTTCGTGCACGCACTCAAAATACGCCATCTCCGGCGCGTAACCTGCATCCACCAGTGTCTCGTAACCAGCTTTCATCAGCTCGACCAGGCCGCCGCAGAGCACGGTTTGCTCGCCAAACAGGTCGGTCTCGCATTCTTCCTTGAACGTGGTCTCGATGATCCCGGCGCGTCCGCCGCCGATTGCGCTGGCGTAGGACAACGCGATTTCCAGCGCATTGCCCGACGGGTTCTGCGCCACCGCAACGAGGCACGGCACGCCGGCGCCACGCTGGTATTCACTGCGCACTGTGTGGCCGGGGCCTTTCGGTGCGATCATGAAGACGTCGAGGTCGGGCCGCGGATCGAGCAGGTTGAAATGCACGTTCAGCCCGTGCGCAAAGGCGAGCGCTGCGCCCTTCTTCATGTTTACGCCGAGCTTCTCGCGATAGAGATCGCCCTGGCCTTCGTCCGGCGTGAGCACCATCACGACGTCAGCCCATTTCGCGCACTCGGCCGGGTCCATCACCCTCAGCCCGGCATTCTCCGCCTTCGCCACGCCTCCGGAACTCGGCCTGAGACCGACGGCAATCTGGCCGACGCCGCTGTCCTTCAGGTTGTTCGCATGCGCGTGGCCTTGGCTGCCGTAACCGATGATGGCGACCTTCTTGTCCTTGATCAGGTTCACGTCGGCGTCTCGATCGTAATAGACGCGCATCACACAGTCTCCTTGGTTCTGGTTCCGTCAATAAGCGCGGGCTCGGTGAAGCGGTCGCCGGGCGATCGCCTGCGCCGATACGGCGGCACCAGGGCGGTGCTCGACGCGGTTCCCGCGTTCGGTGACCCTGGGTCTCATGTCGGCGGTGCCGAAATCGTACGCTTGCCGCGGGCGAGCGCCACGACGCCGGTGCGCGAGACTTCCGCCAGCCCGAGATCGCGCATCAGCTCGATGAACGCGTCGAGTTTGTCGGAGGAACCCGTCAACTCGAACACGAAGCTTTCCGTCGTGGTGTCCACCACGCGCGCACGGAACGTGTCGGCGATGCGCAGCGCCTCAACGCGCCTTTCACCGATGCCGATCACCTTGATCAGCGCCATTTCGCGCGACACGTGCGGGCCTTCGCGCGTCAGGTCGGCGACGCGGTGCACCGGCACCAGCCGATCGAGCTGCGCCTTGATCTGTTCGATCACCATTTCCGTGCCGGAGGTGACGACATTGATGCGGCTCAATGACGCGTCACGCTCCACTGGTGCGACGGTGAGGCTGTCGATGTTGTAACCACGCCCGCTGAACAGGCCGACGACGCGGGCCAGAATACCGGCTTCGTTGTTCACCAGGACAGAAATCGTCGCGCTGCGCAGGTTGTTGTCGGGCATGTTTCACCGGGATGGAGACCGCTGGTTCCGGCTTCCCTTGAACGGCGGGGTCGGGGGATGGCTTCTTCCTACCACGGCCGGCGGGCGCGGGAGCCTCTCCCCTGGCCCCCTCTCCCAAGGGGGTCCTCTTGTCCTTGCTTGATCAGACCAGCACAAGACCCTCATCGGTGATCCCGGCTGCCGTCGCTTCATGCTCGGGGCCCAGGATCATCTCGTTGTGTGCCGCGCCGGACGGGATCATCGGGAAGCAATTCTCTTTCGGATCCACCGCGATGTCCGCGATGACCGCCGTGTCGCTCTCCAGCATCGCGCGGATCACGTCGTCCAGTTGCTCCACGCTCGACGCCCTGAGACCCTTGGCGTGGTACGCGTCCGCCAGCTTGACGAAATCAGGCAGTGCCGCGCTGTAGCTTTCCGAATAGCGGCCGCCGTGCAGCAGCTCCTGCCATTGCCGCACCATCCCCATGTATTCGTTGTTGAGGATGAACACTTTCACCGGCAGCCGGTATTGCGCCAGCGTGCCCATCTCCTGAATGTTCATCAGTACGCTTGCCTCACCGGCGATGTCGATCACAAGCGCATCGGGGTGCGCAATCTGCACACCCGTCGCCGCGGGCAGCCCATACCCCATCGTCCCCAGGCCGCCGCTCGTCATCCAGCGATTCGGCCGCTCGAACCTGAAATGCTGCGCGGCCCACATCTGGTGTTGACCGACTTCCGTGGTGATGAAGATGTCGCGCTTGATCGACCGCGTGAGCTCGTAGAGCCGCTGAATGGCATACTGCGGCTTGATGATCGAGCCGGGCTGCATGTTCTGGCTGAAGCTCAGGCTGTCGCGCGCGCGCCACTGGTCGATCTGGCGCCACCATCTGGCAATGGCCTGGCTGTCCGGCTTGCCAGGCGTCGCGTTCCACTCAGCGATCAGCGCATCCAGCACGCGGCCAGCGTCGCCGACGATGGCGATGTCAACGGGCACGTTCTTGTTGATCGACGACGGATCGATATCGGCGTGGATCTTGCGCGATCCCTGGCTGAACGCGTTCAGCCGCCCCGTCACGCGGTCGTCGAACCGCGCACCGATGGCGAACAACACGTCGCAGCCATGCATCGCCAGATTGGCCTC
>JASHQG010000294.1 GCA_030037665.1 Acetobacteraceae bacterium | reverse complement strand
AACGTGTACGGCCCGATCGAGAACACCGCATCCTCGGAATTCTCGAAAATCCGCAACTGCGCGCGAAGCCGTGCCAGCAACTCGGCGAGCCGGAACGGTTTGGCGACGTAGTCATTGGCGCCTGAATCGAGACCCCGTACGACGTCGGTCTCGGCATCCGAGCCGGTCAGCATGATGACCGGCATCTTCTGGCCCTGTCGCCGCAACCGGGTGCAAAAGTCTCGTCCGTCTCCGTCCGGCAGGCTGACGTCCAGAATGATCGCGTCGAACCGCGCATCCCGGCTGTTCAGCATTTCTTCCGCCTCGGCGACACTGCCCGCCTCGGTGGCAACGAACTCACCGTCGACCGCGAGTTGCTCGGAGAGGGTCTCGCGCAATGCCGCGTCGTCATCGACGATGAGGATCGGTCGTTCTGCCGACATGTACAACTCTCCTGGCAACTGCCGGCCGGAGAACACGTTCTCTGCCGACGTGAGTGGCAAAAAGCCGGGCCGGAGCATATCCGCGCACTGCTCGCTCCCGAAATGGATGCATCTGACGTCATCCGGTTTCGTGATCACGATTTTGCGCGCGCCGACGGTGGCTCACATCGCCGTGAAACCCCGCCGAGACAATCCAGCCCTCCTGTCATATAGTCAGCCACGGACGGAATTGTGCTCGCCGCCCTTGGCGGGCTTCGTATGACGCCCGAAATACAATCTGATCCGCAATCATGACCAAAATGGGCCGGCATTGTCTCCGTTTGGTGTAATCCTCAGGGCGCCGCAGGCATGAACCCTCGCCACGCCCAGTCCCGTCTGTCCTCCGGCCCGCCGCCGGAGGCACCACCCGCTGAGGCCGTGCAACGGCTGCGCCATATCCATCGTGCGGTGTCCGATCTGCGCCGCGGCGTTCCTGTGGTGCTGCGCGACGGCGACGTGCGATTGGCGCTTTTGGCGGCCGAAGCGGCGACAGCCGCCGGGATCAACGAACTCGCGGTGCGCGCCGCCGAACCGCCGGTGCTTCTCTTGGCGCCGACCCGCGGTGCGGCGGTGCTGCGCCGCCCCGTCGAGCGCGACGTCGATGCTGTGGCCATGCGCCTGCCGGCCGCGGTGTTGCAGCCAGAGGCGCTCCGCAGCATCGCCGACCCGACGTCGGCGCAGCCGCGCGGCGCCCGCGCGGCCGAACCGGCGCCGTTGCCGCCACTCGCGGCGCCCGCTCTGGCGCTTGTCAAGCTGGCCCAGATGCTGCCCGCCGTGCTCGCTGCATTTTGGTCCGCGGGCGCGGCGGACGGTCTCCTGGAGGTCGATGCCGCGGACCTGCTGGCCTATCCCGGTGCCGCGGCGGCCGGTCTGCACCAGGTCGCCGTCGCGCAGGTCCCGCTGCAGGACGCGCCCGATGCGCGTGTTGTTGCGTTCCGAGCCGAAGGCTCCGGACTGGAGCACCTGGCCATTCTCGTCGGCGAGCCTGACAAAGCCGCAGCCCCGTTGGCGCGCATCCATTCCGAATGTTTCACCGGGGATCTGCTCGGCAGCCTGCGCTGCGACTGCGGCCAGCAACTGCGTGGAGCTGTGCGCCGCATGGCGGCGGAGGGCGCCGGCGTATTGCTCTACCTCGCGCAGGAGGGGCGCGGCATCGGCCTGATCAATAAGCTCCGCGCCTACGCGTTGCAGGACCGCGGGCTTGACACGCTGGACGCCAACCGCGCGCTCGGCTGGGACGCTGACGAACGCAACTTCCTGATCGCGGCGCGAATGCTGGAGGAACTGGGCATCAGCCGTGTCCGCCTGCTGACCAATAATCCGGACAAGCTGACGGCACTGGCGGCCTGTGGTGTGGAGATCGTCGGGCGCGAGGCTCACACGTTCGCACCGAACGGCGTCAACGACGAATATCTCGCCACCAAGGCGGCGCGCTTCGGTCATCTGCTCGACTGATGCGTGGCGTCGTCCATCGCGACGGTCGGTTCGTACTGCAAGGCGCGGTGTTCCGCGCAGCACTTGGCCGGCGCGGTGTGACCGAGCACAAGGCGGAAGGCGACGGCGCAACGCCCGTCGGCCTGATGCCACTACGCCGGGTGCTTTATCGCGCTGACCGGCTGCGCGCGCCCGATTGTGCCGTGCCCGTCGAGCCCATCGCTGAGAACGACGGCTGGTGCGACGATCCGCTGTCAGCCGACTACAATCGTTTGGTCCGCCTGCCGCAGGATGCCCATCATGAGGAGCTGTGGCGGACGGATGGTCTCTACGACGTCGTTGGCGTGCTCGGTTGGAACGATGCGCCCGTGGTAAAGGGCCGCGGCTCGGCGATTTTTCTGCATGTCGCGCGATCGGACTACGCGCCAACCGACGGCTGCGTCGCGCTGGCCCTGGCGGATCTGCTCCATGTGCTTGCGGCGGGGATAACCCAATTGCTGGTCGCCTGAGTACGCTCTGACCGACTGCGTCCCGCATCACCCACGGTGCGGCCGTCGGGCAGAGAGAAGCCGAAGGCGTCCGCCGATGGTCCCGGCCGGCCGGCATTCCCCTCGCATCCGGGAGGCATGGATCCCAATCGCTCGGTGCCGGGCTCGGTTTCACATGGTGGCGTGTCGTTGCGCCGTTCGGGCGCAAAGACGCCGCGCTGCGTTCCGCGCCCGCACACGTCCCACGTCTCCCCACGTCTGCGGGCGGGATGCGATCCACGGGTGCCCGGTCCGGCGGTTCGGATCAAAGCTTTCGGTGTCCCGCTGTTTCGGGTAGCTTCCATCCGAGCCAATGACGCGATGCAGAACGGAGGGAACGATGCCAGTGATCAAGGTGCGCGAACTCGCCTACGGCCGGCTGCGCTCGCCGGACCTCGATGCGGAGGAGGAGTTTCTCACCGCCTTCGGCATGACCCGCGCCGCACGCACGCCGAACGCGCTCTACATGCGGGGCACCGACCCGTTCCACCATATCCACGTGACCGAGAAGGGCGATGCGGCATTCCTTGGCTTCGCCTGGTACGCGGCGAGCGAAGAGGATCTGCAGAAAGTCGCGAAGCTGCCTGGTGCCTCGGGAATTGAGCACACCGACGAACCCGGCGGCGGCGTGCGCGTGCGCCTGAAGGAACCTAACGGCTACACGATCGAAGTGATACACGGCCAGCAGGCCGTGTGGCCTATTCAGGTCGTCCGCCAGCCGCTGAACTCCGCTGCGGCGCCGTTGAACCGCGCCGGTGCGGTGATGCGCTATCACCAGGGGCCGTCGCGCGTGAAGCGCATTGGCCATGCGGTGATGGGCACGCCAAAGAATCAGGAGACCGTGCGCTGGTTCCGCGACACGCTTGGCCTCGTGTGCTCCGACGACGTTTATGCCGGCAGCAAGGACAATATCATCGGCCAGTTCAGCCGGGTGGATGCAGGTGATGAGTATGTCGATCACCACGCGTTCTTCTGCATGAGGAATGAGCGAACGGGTCTGAATCATTTCTCATTCGAAGTACAGGATATCGATGACGTGTTCATCGGTCATGAGCACCTGGTCAGCCTCGGCAAATTCGAGCACATGTGGGGTATCGGCCGGCATTTGCTCGGCAGCCAGGTGTACGACTACTGGGCCGATCCATGGGGCCGCGTGCACGAGCATTGGGCGGATACCGACCGGTTGAACGTGCAAAACGGCGGTAACCTGATCTCCGCGGACGAGGGGCTGCGCTCGCAATGGGGCTCGCGGCCAACGGAGAAGTTTATCGGCCACGTCACGCCGTAAGTGGCTCAGTAGGGACGAACGCCGACAATATTGCCGGGCGGGTCGTACTCGCAGACCCAGACCTCGCGCTCCGGGTCACCGGCGACGGCGCAGCCGAGGTAGCGCGTCGTTCGCCAGACAATCTGCGTGTAGTGGCCGCACATGCCGCTGCAGGTGCCGCTCTGAACATCGTAGGATCGCACTTCTGCGGCCCACGCTTGCACCACCTGCCAAGGCGACGCAGCGCCGCCGCTGATCGCGTAGAGGTTCTCGCCGTAAGGGTCGGCCGCACGGTGCATGAAGCTGTCGGTAAAGATCAGGCGCCGCGCCCAGTCCTGTGCTGCAGCGGCCAACCGTGTCGACCAGACCAGCGGTGGATCGCCCACGCGTGCGCGAACGGCGTTGTGGGCGTAAAGCATTTCCTGTGCCAGCGAATACTGTGAAGGGCGATTGGACGGTGGTTGCGATGGTGACGGCCAAGACCCGCCGGGTGGAGCATAACCATAAGGCGAGCCATAGCCGTACGGGTATTGTCCGAGCGCAACGGCGGGCATCATCAGCCATGCGAGAACAAACAACGCGCGCATTGCCTCATCATAGTACCATCGCTTGCTCTCGCCTGGTCAATACTTGGTATTGCGGGCACGACGGCGAGGACGCCTGCCCGGTCGCCAACAGAAAACGTGTGACCGGGATCGCCGCGCCCCTGTGGGCATCGCAAAGAGAGGAGGGCGGATGGACCAGGAGCATGCACGTCGCGAACTGGACGATTTACTTTTGGCGACGGAACTACCGGCAGAACACCGTGCCCGCGCGGTGCAGCGAATCCTGATCGAACAAGGCAGAGCGGCCTCCGGCCTTGCAGCGGCGTCGCTGCATCAAATCATTCGCGACGCCATGCAGGCGCCACAGTCGTCCGAACGCCGCGCGTTCGCCGTGCTTCTGGTGCGTGCGCTCAAGATCAAGGACGCCGTGCGGCCTCGGGGTAACGCGGCGCAGTTCGATCGTGATGTCTGCAGCTTCGTTGAGAGCGCGCTCCTCAATCCGCTGCGCCGGGCCGCCTACCCCTTTACCGCACCAACTTACGACAAGATGCAATTCCTGTCTGGCTTGCATGCGACTCTTGACGAACACATGAAGCCGCTGGAGCCGACGTTCCCACCCTGGCTGAGCGGTCTGCCAAATACCCGACAGACGTGATACGACGCTTGCATCGTCAATTGGACGGCACTAGGTTTTGCTGCCTATCCGCGGCCTTTCCAAACAAGGAGCCGTCCTTTGGCAAAGCAACCCTCCCTGGCCAGCTACCTTCGCGGGGCCCGCACCAAGCGCGGATTGTCGGTCATCGATGCAGCAGAACGTGCCGGTGTCAGCGCCGCCAGCATCTATTTGTGGGAAACCGGCAAAGCGCGTCCACGGGACGCAAACCTTGTCTCTCTGTGCAAAGTACTGAAGCTGCCGGTCCGTACCACGCGCGATCTAGCAGATCGTTAGTGGCCGCAGCGTGACGGTCGTGCTGTTGCCATTGCGAGATTTGCGCTGGCCTGTCGGCCGATCCGCGACGAATGATAGGGCTGTGGGTAGGCGCAAATTTGACGCTCTTCTTGAGTGACCAGGCTGTAGAACCAGGCGGGCTTGCGGGTTTTTAGCACTTGCGCGACCTCCCTCCCCACGGGGAGGAGGGCTATCCCTCTTTCTTGTTGGGAACGCGCCGACGAAGCAGTCCCCGGCCCTCGACGCACAATCTCTCCGCCCGCAGAGGCTTGGTTTGTTACTTTGCGTCTGGCCTTGACGAAAGCGCGGCCTCGCCAAACGTGCGAACGCTGGCCGTCGCTCAACGCCGGCGCCAAAATGTCCAATAATGCGGCGTGCGGTCGTTGCGCAGAGCCTTCGCCTCGTAGCGCGTCGGCGGCCAGTCCGGCGGGCGTTCGATCGCGGGCGGCTCGGTGAGGAAGAAATCCTGCGCCGCCATCACGTCATCGACCCAGGTCTGGTAGGTCGGATCGTCGCTTGCGATGCGCCATTCGGCGCCCGGGCG
>JASHQG010000293.1 GCA_030037665.1 Acetobacteraceae bacterium | reverse complement strand
AGACGCCAAGCCCGCTCAACCTCTTCATGAACATCCCGTGGAGCGCCGATGGAGGGCTATCGTTCCAGCCGCCGGTTTCAACGCCGGGCAGCTACGTCGTGCTGCGGGCAGAGACGGATTTGGTCATCGCATTCTCGGCCTGCCCGCAGGATATTCTGCCGATCAACGGCATAGCGCGGCAGCCGACCGAGGCGCATGTCGTCATCGCGTGACCGGCCTCTGCCCGGCTCTCAGCCGCGCGCCAGCGCCGCCCAAGGTCGATCGCGACGCGGGTTGCAGCGGGATCAGAATTCCCCCAGCACCTGCCGCAGCGTCCCGCCCGCGTAGGCTGTGCGCGCCAGGCCGCGCCGCTGCAACGCCGGCACCAATCCCTCGGTCACCTCGACGACGAACCGCCGGCTGGTGCGCTGGAACGGCGTGCTGATCAGGAACCCGTCGCCACCAACCGCATCGGCGACCTGGCCCATGCGTTCCGCCACCGTGTCGGGCGAGCCGATGAACTCGACATCCGACGGCACCGTACCGAACCGTTCCATGGCAAGCTGTCGCAGCGTTTTATCGCTGCCCCACTGCGCGAATTTGTCGAGCGAACCTTGCTCGCCGTTGGTGGTGAGCCGTGGCAATGGACGATCCAGGTCAAATCGTGAAAAGTCGATATCGGTCACAGTCGACACGCTGGCCAGCGCGCGCTCGATGAACGCCGGCGAGGCGACCATGCGTTCGCGCTTGGCGTAGGCTTCCGCGTCCGTCTCGGCGATGATCGGATAGACCAGGAACAACACCTTGATGCCGTCCGGATCGCGCCCGAAAGCGGCCGCGTGGCGGCGCACGTCATCGCGGTACTGCCTCATCCCGGTGATGCCGTTCGCCGTTGCGATGATCGAATCGGCGTGCTTTGCGGCGAATGCCCGTCCGCGTGGCGAGCCCCCGGCCTGCACGAACACCGGCCGGCCTTGCGGTGACCGTACCGTGTTAAGTGGTCCGCGCACCTTGAAGAACCGCCCGTCAAAGTGGATCGGCCGCACCTTGCGGTAATCGGCGTAGGTGCCGGTGTCGCGATTCATCACCACCGCGTCCGGATCCCACGAATCGAACAACCGGCAGACCAGATCGACGTATTCGTCGGCCATCGCATAGCGTTCCTCGCGGGGCGGCAGTTGATCCATGCCGAAATTCTGCGCCGCGGCATCCTCGCCCGAGGTGACAATGTTCCAGCCGAACCGCCCGCCGGCGATGTGATCGAGCGTGCAACAGAGCCGCGCCAGCATCCACGGCGGATAGGCCATGGTGGAGAACGTCGCCACCACGCCCAGCCGCCGTGTCGAAGCGCTGATGATGGCGGCGAGCGGGGAAGGGTCGTGTTTCGGCACCTGCAGGGCGTGCTTGAGCGCCGCCTCCGCGCTGTCGCCATAGGCCTCCGATACCATCAGCGTGTCCTCGATCATGATGTAATCGAAACACGCGCGTTCCAGCGCCTGCGCCATATCGACATAAAAACGGCCGTCCCACGGCGAACCGCCGACCGACAGCGGATGGTCCCACTCGCCGGGCGTGAAATTCATAAACCAACCGAGATGCAGGGGTTTGCTGCCCATGATCCACCTCCGCTGCCAGCGCGAGACCCGTGTCCCTGGCAGCAAGTTTCGTGCCGACGCTGCGGGCTGGCATGCCGGTTGCTTTGACAGACGCGCTATGGCGGACTGAGAAGGGGGGACCCGATGCGGAGACGAACGCTGCTCGCCGGCTCAGGCGCGATAGGCGCACTGGGCCTGTCGTCGCTGCTCACGGCGCAGGCCGACACGATGTCGGACGTCAAGAAGCGCGGCACGCTGATGATCGGATGTGAGGCCGCCTATGTGCCTTACGAGTCTTTCAAGGACGGCAAGATCGTCGGCTATGATCCGGACATCATGTCTGTTATCGCGCCCCGGTTGGGCGTTACGCCGCACTTCATCGACACGGCATGGGCCGGGATCATCCCCTCACTCTATGCGGGCAAGTTCGACGTGATCGTGTCCGCCATGACAATGACCAAGGAGCGGGCAGAGAAGGTATTGTTCTCCATGCCCTACGCCGATGCCAGCAACGTGATCCTGCTGCGCGCCGGTGAGACCCGAATCAAAACCGCGGACGATCTGTCCGGCAAGATCATCGGCGTGCAGCTTGGCAGCGCCGCGGCGGGCATCATCAAGACATTCGCGGCCAAGCTGAAAGCCAAGGGCCTGCCGGATTATGCCGGCGTGAAGCAGTACGATCATTATCCGGAAGCGTACCAGGATCTCTTGAACGAGCGGGTCGATGCGGTGGTAAACTCGAAGTCGACGCTGCTGGTGGTGATGCGCGATGCACCGGGCAAGTTCAAGATTCTGCCCGGTATCTCCGATATCACGGCCTATTTCGGCATGGCGTTCCGCAAGACCGATGCCGACCTGCGGGACTTCTTTAATGTCCAGCTGGCTGCGATGAAGAAGGACGGCACTCTGGACAAGCTGCAGATCAAGTGGTTCGGCAGCACCATGCAGACACCCGACACGAACCCCTCGGTCCTGCCGAGCTGATCGGCTCGCCATGGGCGGCTTCGACTGGGGCGCGGTTTGGTACTCCGTCCCCTACATGCTGCGCGGCACGGTCGTCACGCTCGAGATCTCCTTCTGGGCCATGCTGCTCGCAACGGCGGTGGGGGTGGTCATGGGGCTGATCAGCGTGTCCGATCTGTGGCTGCTGAAGGTGATCGTGCGCGCCTATGTCTATTTCGTGCGCGGCACGCCGGCGCTCGTGCAGATCTTCCTCGTGTACTTTGCGCTGCCGCGCATCGGCTTCGAACTCTCATCGTTCTGGAGCGGCGTGGTGGCGCTCGCATTCAACTCCGCCGGCTTCATCGCCGAAATCGTCCGCGCGGGCCTGCAATCGATCGATGTCGGCCAGACCGAGGCCGCCCTTTCGATCGGAATGACCGGCCGGCAGTCGATCGTGCACATCCTGTTGCCGCAATCGCTGCGCCGTATCACCCCGCCGATGACGAACGAGGTGATCACGCTACTCAAGAATTCGTCGTTGCTGTCGGTGATCTCGGTCACCGAACTGACGCGGGCGGCGCAGCTGATCATCGCCGAACGCTTCGTGCCGTTCGAACTCTATGCCGCTCTGGCGGTCTACTACCTCGTGATCATCTCGGTCCTGTCACGCGTCTCCGAATACATCGAACGGCGCCTGGCATGACCGAACCACTGCTGCGCATCCGCGGGCTGTCGAAGGTTTTCGGTGACACACCCGTGCTTGACCGCATCGATTGCGACGTGATGCCGGGCGAGATCGTCATGCTGATCGGTCCGAGTGGTGCCGGCAAATCCACTCTGCTCCGGTGTATCAATCGCATCGAGGTACCGACCGGCGGCGAAATTCTGGTCGACGGCGTCAACATGGCGGGCGAACCTCGCAACGGCCGCCTGGTCCCCGATCCCGCCAAGGCCACCGCCCGCAAACGCCGCTGGATCGGCATGGTGTTCCAGCGCTTCAATCTGTTCACGCACCTGAGCGCGCTCGACAACGTTGCGATCGGCCCCCGCCGCGTACTGGGCATGACACTGGCCGATGCGCGCGCCCTGGCCGCGGAGCAACTGGCCCGCGTGCACATGTCCGCGCATGCCGCCAAGCGTCCGCTCCAGCTGTCCGGCGGCCAGCAGCAACGCGTGGAGATCGCCCGTGCCATGGCCATGCGTCCGGTGCTGATGCTGTTCGACGAACCGACCTCGGCGTTGGATCCGGAACTGGTCGGCGAAGTGCTGGAGGTGATCCGCGAACTCGCGGAGCAGGGGATGACCATGCTGGTGGTCACTCACGAAATGCGATTTGCCCGCGAAGTCGGCACCCGCGTGCTGTTCCTGGACGCCGGCCGCGTGCTCGAGGATGCGCCGCCAAAAATGTTTTTCGACGAGCCAAAGCAGACGCGAGCTCGGGAATTCCTGCGCCGTGTGCATGCCATGCCAGAAGCGTGAACGGCTCAGCCCATCGCGCTGCCGTCTCGGACAGGCGGTTCGGGAGGCTTCCGGAGCGTCCGCGGATGGAGCAGATGGCACGAAAGATTCGTCACCGCGGCCTGAGCCAAGGCGCGCGCTGCGGGGCGTCGATACGGAAGCACCCGCTTCGTTTTCGGTGACGACGGTGCGGCCGGGCGCAAGCACCCCGGTGTTGCTCTGCTCGATGGTGATTGCCTCGTCGCGGCACGCCCGCCTGCGGGGTGTCGCGAGGAGCCGGTATCCGCCGGCAGTCCGCGCAGCTCGGTGGCTCGACCGGAATGGAAAACCTGCCGCGCGTCCGTTCCGGCGGTTGGAGCGGCGCCATCATCCTCGCCCGAGGGGTGAGAGGCCGCCGGCCATTGGATCGGCCGGCCCGGTGAAGCAACGACCGGGTGGGACGTGGCCTCACGCCTGGCGCAAGATCACTTCGATTGGCGTCGGACCGAAACCTGCTGCAGGATTGTTGCGTTGCGGGCAGTTGGACAGCACGGCGATGACCGGCATCTCCGCGCGCAGCTCGACATAGTCGCCAGGCTTCGACAGCCCGGCCTCGATCGCCATGGCGCCGTCCGCCCGCACCGGCACATTCATGAAGAAGTTCACGTTGGCCACGATATCAGCCGGCGAAAGCGACCAGCACGCCAGCTCCGCCACGAAGTTCGCGTGACAGGCGTGCGAGTCTTTCACGCCGTAGCGTGCGACATTGCTCCAGAGGCTGCAGCAGCCGCCGATCGTATCGTGCCGCCCGACCGTGTCATCGACGATGGTCAGCAGCACCTGCGCGCGCTCAGAATAGAGTTTCGTGTCCTTGCCGAGATAGATACTGCCGTTCATCTTCATCGTGTTGGCTGCGTTGTAGCGATCCACCGGCAGTTCCGCCGAATAGGCGAGGAAATCCACCGCCTGTTGGCCCTTGAGATCAACGATCCGCATCAGATCGCCTGTCTGCAGCCGGGCGGAAAAACGCCCGCCAGCATCGATGGTCCGGCGCAGCAGCCTGGTCATCGCTCAAGCCGCCAGCAGTGCAGGTGCGGGGATCAGCGGACTTTCTGCCTCGATTATTCGACCGGCGCGCATGGCAAAGTCCGGCCGCAGCATTGAGTGAGCGATCACCGTCTCGCCGCTGTTATCGGTCAGCCGGAAGCGGCCCGGCAGCAGTTCCAGCACCGTTATGTCGGCCCCGCGGCCTGGCTGCAGCGAGCCGATTGTATCGTCCATACGCAGCATGCGTGCAGGATTGATCGTGACGGTGGCTATGACGTCGGACAGCGGTACGCCGAGCGTGATCAGTTCCGTCATCGCGTGCGTCAGGCTGAACGGCGCGACCCCAAAAAACGGGTTGTCACTGCGGCCGGCGGCGTCACTCTCGCTCGGCACGCGGACATTGTAGCCGTGCATGTCGGCACCCAACGTGTGGGGCCGTATTCCGGCGCCCAGTACGCGGCGCGCCATCTCGAAGCTGAAATGCGAGCCATGACCGACATCCACTGTCACGCCGCGTTCGAGCGCCGCCGAGACGACCGGGTGCACCGCGCCGGTTTCGGCCGAGATGAAGCCGCCCGGATGCCGGGTGAACGGATGCGCCAGCACATCTCCCGGTTCCAGCAGCGGCATCAGCGCGGTGACGACATCCTCAGCGCTTACGTCGGTGCCTTCCTTCATTGGCCAGAGCTGGCCGAGATGGATGTAAAGCGGCAGCCCCGAATCATGGGCGATCCGTTTGGAGAGCTTGATCACCTCCAGCCCCCACCGCGACACACCGCCGGTTTCCGCGTGTCCCTTCACGCCGCGTACCAGGTCAGCGTTGTCGCGTGCCGCGCGTACCGTGGCGCGCACGTCGATCTGCCCGGGGCCGTACAGCTCCGGATAGAGATGACCCTCGAGGCCGCCGACCAGGTATGAGGAGATGAAGCAGACGACGCGCGTTTCTGCCGGTTCCACAATGAAATGGCGGAAGCCGGGAAGCGTCATGCAGCTCGGCCCGCCCTGATCCACCACCGTGGTGACGCCGGAACGCACCCCGACCATGTCGGCATCCAGTCCGAACTGACCGGTGACATGGCGATACACGTGGGCGTGCGTGTCGATCATACCCGCGATCACCAGCTTGCCCGTCACATCGGTGACCGTGCGCGCCGTTTCCGCGGGAAGCGACGGCGCAACCGCCGCGATGCGGCCGTCCTGCACTGCGACATCCGCGATGGCGTCGAAACCGGTGGCCGGATCGATGACGTGGCCACCGCGCAGCAGATGGTCAAAATTCTGCTCCATGCCTGATCTCCCCGAGGTCGGATGATTGCGCGCCGGCCGATTTCATCAGTATACAGACAATATGCGT
>JASHQG010000004.1 GCA_030037665.1 Acetobacteraceae bacterium | reverse complement strand
CCCAGGCTGGCAGGCGGGCGTGTGCCGCTGCGCCTCGCACTGCTGTCGCCGGCGGGGAGGCCGATCGCGGTCACCACTGACATTGCCGGGTTCTGGCGCGGCGCGTGGGCGGACGTGCGGCGGGAAATGCGCGGGCGGTATCCAAAGCACGACTGGCCGGAGACGCCGGCCGGGACCTGGTGATTGCATCGCCGTTGGCGAGAGCACGAACGACGCGTGGCGCGGTCGCTCCACGCTTGGGGCGCCTGCGCGGCTCGTTTTGCCGGGATCGCAAGACGGCGCTTTGCCGAAGAACCTGCCGCGTTTCGCAGAGCAACGGCGCTCGGATGTACGGTGCAGCGATTTTCCCCGCAGCAGACGAATTTGACGCGTTCCGCGCTCCGAGCACCATTCCGCTCGCACGAAGGTTCTGCGGCAGTCCGTCTCCGCCTCTGCGACACGCTGCGTCGGAAAACTCGGTCAGACCGGGGCCTACTGGCGTCCGACCGCTGGCCGCGTGGCGTTACCTCACTCTGTATAACACGACCCGCTCACGCTCCTCGGCCTGCGAACGGGTGCGCGCCTGCATCAGGTCCTTCCAGCCAAGGTAGCCGACAAGCGCCTCGTCCTCGCGGGAGATAACCGGCATATGCGCCACGTTGGCCCGCGACATCCGCTCGATCACCGCCTCGAGGTACTCGTCGGGATATGCAACCGATCGCGTGCGCCTTTCGAGCAATTCCTTCAGCGGTGTGCGCCGATTGTGTCCGGACCGGCGCCAGGCCAACACCGCTGGCGGATCGACGATACCCAGTACGCGGCGGTCCGCATCGATGACCGGAAAGCTGGGATGCCTGGTGCCTGGATTGGTGAGGAACGCGGCCACTTCATGCAGTGTCATGGTATCGGCCAGCGTCTCCACCGGCGTCGTCATCACGTCGCGCACGCGCGCGAGAACGAATGGGTCCACCCGGTATTCACGGGCCAGATGATGGCCGCGGCGGGCCACCTTCTCTGTCAGGATGGAACGCCGCATCAACAGCACGGTGATCACATGCGCGGTCACGCAGGCTGTCAGCAGCGGTAACAGCACGTGAGTATTGCCGGTCAGCTCGACTGCAAAGAATGTCGCGGTTAGTGGCGAGCGCATGGTGCCGCCCATCGTCGCGCTCATGGCCAGCAGTGCCCACAACCCGGGACTTGCCGCAGGGAGGAGGTGCGCCAGCGCTGCGCCGAGACCGCCGCCGATGATCAGCAACGGCGCCAGCACGCCGCCGGAGGTGCCCGATCCCAACGCCACGGCCCAGATGATCGCTTTGACCACCAGAAGTCGCAGCGCCGAACCCGACGTCAGCGCGCCCTGTAGCATCTGCGCGATGTTGTCGTAGCCGACACTGAGTGCGCGCGGATCGATCAGACCGCCGATGCCGACCACCAGACCGCCGAGCATCGGCCACCACATCCAGTGAACCGGCAGCTTGAGAAAGCCGTCCTCGCAGGCGTATACCAATCGCGTCAACAGCCCTGACAGCAGCCCGCTGAGCAGACCAATCAGAAGCCAGCACCCGAGCCCGGTCAGTGACGTGGCCATGCCGCCGTGAAACGGAAATAAGGGCGAAGGCAGATCGAGCCATGTGCGTGCGACTTCAGCGACGATTGCCGACGTGGCCACCGGGACGAAGCTGCGTGGCGTCCACTCGAACAACAGCAGCTCGACCGCCAGCATCACCGAGGCGATTGGCGTGCCGAACACCGTCGTCATGCCGGCGGCTGCGCCGGCGACCAGCAGAGTTTTGCGCTCCACGTCAGTGACCGGTAGGCGCTGCGCGATCAGAGAACCGATGGCACCGCCCGTCATAATGATCGGTCCCTCGGCGCCGAACGGCCCGCCGGTGCCGATCGAAATCGCCGAAGACAGCGGCTTGAGAATGGCCACTTTCACGTCCAGACGGCTGCGGCCCAGCAAAATCGCCTCGATCGCTTCGGGGATGCCGTGACCGCGAATTTTTTCGCTGCCGTAGCGCGCCATCAGCCCGACGATGAGCGATCCGACCACCGGCACGAACACTGCAGCGGTCCCCCACGGCGAGGTGCCGAGATCGCGGACTGCGGTGCTAACCGCGCCAAAATAGGCAAGGTTCGTGACGAGCCGGATCAGCTGGAGGAGGACGACGCCGGCGATCGCACCCACGATGCCCACCACGACGGCGATGGCCGAGATGAAGAGGACGCGCGGACTGGTGGTGAAATCGCCAAGATGGCGGATGCTCGCGCCTTCTGCGCGATGCGCAGAGGCGTCACCGCTTAAGCCTTTTGGTTGTTGCATATCGTCCGATTCTTAACCTGGCATCAGAACCGGAACGGCCTTGCTGCGCCGCCCACCCCGCCCGGTGGCGCCGATAGGCACTTCTTTAGTGGGTGGTATGCGATTCCAGGTAGCGCGACGATCTTTTCGGCGGGCACTCGAGCGCTCCTTAGATTCATTCGGCCTGGCCTGCACCGTCCGGCACGGGTGCAAGCGAGCGGCGCTATGTTCGGCTTTCCGCCGGGGCCGGTCCACAACCTGCCGCATTGATCTCGATCAATGCGCCAGATTGCTCTCCTGGACGGCCGGCCGGGTGGTGAGGCGCGTCCAGGGCGTTCATCGCCGGAATGCCAACCGCCGGTTTGCCGGCTCGGGGTCGATGGACCAGCTGTGACGGCACGCGAAGATCGCTCCCGCATCGTCGGGAGACGGCGCGGCCCGGGGCGTCTTGGCCCTTGCCGCCAACTGCCTCACCCAAGGCGAGCGGGACGGTGGTTTCTTGTTCGGAGCGCGGCGTGGCAGCAATCTCCCGCTACCTCGTCACGACCGTCTCATGCGTCGCCCGAGTCTTGTGCCGGCCATCCGCGCCGTGCCTTTGTCCATGCAGCAACAGCCCGGATGACCAGGGCGGGTCTGAGGGAGGGCAGGGGGGTTGCTTCGTCGCCGCGTACCTCGCAATGACGCGTGGCGCGGCGTGACTTTCAGCGCGACGACAGCGACCAATGGCGACCAGGTGGTCTGCCGTTCGCTCGTGTCAGAGGTGTCACGATGGCTCATGGGGAAGCGCTCTGCGCGTCGGCCGCCGGCTCGGTCCCGGAATATCCGCTGACCGACAAACTGGCGTCGTACGTGAACCTGACTCCGGAGGAGACCGAATTTCTCGCAGAGATGCACGAACCGCGCCGCAAGGTGCGGCGCCGCCGCGAGATCATCATCGCCGGGAGACAGTACGATCATCTTTTCATCCTCTGCCGCGGCGTGGTTTGCCGCTACAAGGTGCTGCAGGACGGCAAGCGCCAGGTGCTGAACCTTGGGTTGCCCGGCGATTTCATCGGCCTGCCGTCGAGTTTGTTCGATGTCGCCGTCAACTCGGTGTCCGCCCTTACCGACGTGGTGCTGGCGCCGGTGCCGTTCGCCAAACTGTTCAGTTTGTTTGCTCGTTTCCCGCGCCTGGGCACGGCGCTGTTCTGGTCCTCGGCCCGCGAGGCCGCGTTGTACGGCGAACGTCTCGTGGATCTCGGCAGGCGCTCGGCGTATGAGCGGCTGGCACACTTGATCCTCGAATTGCTGATCCGGCTGCGCGCAGCTGGTCTCGGCGACGACAATTCCTACGCGTTGCCGCTGACGCAGGAGCTGATGGCTGATGTGCTCGGGCTGAGCGGTCCCCACGTCAACCGCATGATCCGCACTCTGCGCGATGAGGGTCTGGCAACCATCGAAGGCCAGCGCGTCATCATCCACGACCTGCCGGCGTTGTCGGCACTTGCGGGATTCGACGAACGCTACCTGACGCGCCGACCGATACCTGGTTTGATCTGAAGGTCTTGCCCGACCTTCAAAAGGGGCGTGCGTTAATCCGCCGGATGCTGCGCGCAGGTGTCCCGTGGTCCATGGGCGAGGCGGGCCACTCATTGTGCGGCGGCGGCCATCGACAACGCGGCGATCGCGTCGGCGCTGACGCGCAATTCTGCCGCGCGCCCGCAATCAGTTGCGTCGTTGCTTGTGCGCACGCCTGCCCAATGGACGCGATAACTGAGCACCGGATCGAATCGCGTGGCCTCAATGACGATGCTGCCGCCCGACAGTTCCATGACGCGCAGATTGAACATGCAGACTCGGTCATGGCCATCGCCGATGATGATCGCGGGGACCCGCGCCTCACTGTCGCTGACCGGCGGGTCCGTCGGACTCAACCGAATGATGTCGCCGGTCCTCGCGCTCATCGACGTGGCCAACCGCAGCGACGCGCCGATGATCGTCACGACGAGCAGGACGACAGCGGCAGCTCCCGTCGCGAGAGTCTGCCACTCGTCCGGTTTGTGCCCATAACCCGGTCGCATCGTGACGACCCCTGTGCTCAGGCACGAAAGGCCGTCAGGTCACTACCAGATCTGGAATCAGCACCTTGCCCTTCGTCTCCGGGCCGCACAGCACGGCCAGGATGAAGCTGACAAGTCCGCCGACGGTGCCGATCAACATCGGAATCGCGAGGCTGGTTTGGTGGGCGCTGGCGAAATAGACCAGCACCGGCGCCGTGAAGCCGCCCCAGATGGCGCCCTGGTGATAGCAGAAGGCGCTGGCGGTGGCGCGCACTTCGGTGGGGAAGCGTTCCGCCAGATAGCTCGGGTTCTGGCCGTAGATCCCGCCGCCAAATGCACCCTGGACGACGAAGCCCACAATGATCCAGGTGATATTCTGGGAGAGTAAGTAAATTGGCGCCACTGCGATTGCGATCAGTGCGGGGATAATCATCGACCAGCGCCGGCTCATGCGGTCGGCCACCACGCCCCACACGCCGCTGGAGAGGAACACCACGAGATTGGCGATGGCGATCGGTGTCGCCACGATGCCTGGCGACAAGCCAAGATCCTTCTGCAGGTGCGTGGCGAATAGTGCCCAGATCGAGTAGTAGACGACGAAGCCACTGGCCATCCACCAGCATGCTGTCAGGGTGTTTGCGAGCAATGCCGGTTTGAAGATGCTTAACAGGGGGGCGCGCACTTCACGCCGTTGATCACGCTGCAGCTTGCGGTTTTCCAGCCAGACGTCTGGCTCTTTGACGAAGCGGCGGATGTAGAGCACGGCCAGGGCCGGGAGGATGCCGACCCACAACATGCCGCGCCAGCCCCATGATTGATAGAACAGACCGTACACCAGGCTGGACAGCAGGAACCCGATGCCCCATGAACCTTGCAGGATTCCGCTCATGAATCCGCGTGAGCGGGCGGGCCAGCTTTCCATCGCCAGCGCTGCGCCGGCCGGCCACTCGGCGCCCATGCCGATACCGAGCAGTGCGCGGAACAACAGCAGGAACCAGAAGCTGGGTGAGAAGCCAGCGATGAAGTTGCAGATCGAATACCACAGTATGGAGATCATCAGCGGCGTCTTGCGCCCGACCCGGTCGGCGAGCCAGCCGGAGGCGACAGCGCCGACGAGTCGCATCCACAAGGTGATCGTGAACACCACGGCGACCGCGGTCAGCGGTACGTGGAATTCGCTGGCGATCGGCACCATGATGAGCAGGAAGATGGTGAAGTCGAACGCGTCCAGCGTCCAGCCGAGCCAGGCTGCCAGGTAGGCGATCCACTGGTCCCTGGTGGGCTCCTTCCACCAGGGGATTGCGGTGTCGAAGGATGCGGTCGCTTTCATGTCCAAGCCTCCCTGTCGCGGCCGATGGTTCGGCCGTCTTTTGTGGTTCCTGGCGAGCCTGCCGATGGTGGACTGTCGCGTAATACGGGGAGGCGCGCGTTGAACTGGCTTATTGATTCAGATCAATGATTGGCGTGCGAAAGCGCGGTCGTCAGTCGCGCGTAGCCTTGTGGCCTGCCGGCCAGAGTGCCATCTCCAACAGGATTTTACCTTCCGTAAGGAGCCAGCCGCCCATGTCCCGTCCAGCCTGCAGCCGGCGCGCCGCCAGCCTGCCCGCGCCGCTGTGTCGCTGGGGTGTCACTCTCGCCATACTTTTGCTGGTGGCTGCGTGCACGGCCACGCCCCAGGACAGCACGGCGCGCGGCATGCCCGGCAGTTTCGCGCCGCTGGTGTCGCGGGTACTGCCGACGGTGGTGAATATCGCGGTATCAGAAACCGTCTCTGGCAGCGACGCGCTGAACGAGCTGCCGCCGGAGCTGCGCGACACGCCGCTTGGCCGCGCCCTGCGGCACCGGCTGCGCGAGCATTCGGAGCAAGTCATGGGAACCGCGTCGGGGTTCATCATCGACCCGACGGGCATCATCGTTACGAACGACCATGTGGTCAGTCACGCCAACAGGATTATGGTGTCGTTGGCGGACGGGCATCGCGTGCAGGCACGGGTGCTGGGAGCCGATGAGTTGACCGACGTCGCGGTGATCAAGATCCCAGCTCCGACGCCGCTTCCCTATGTGACCTGGGGCGATTCCCGGAAGGTCGCCGTGGGCGACTGGGTGCTGGCGGCCGGCAATCCCTTCGGGCTGGGCGGCTCGGTGACCGCAGGCATCATCTCCGCCGAGGGTCGGGACCTCGGCAACGGGCCGTTCGACAACTTCCTGCAGCTCGATGCGCCGATCAATCCGGGCAACTCCGGTGGTCCGATTTTCGACCTGGACGGTGAAGTAATCGGTGTGTCCACAGCGATAGTAACGCCGTCCGGCGGCTCGGTCGGCATCGGCTTCG
>JASHQG010000292.1 GCA_030037665.1 Acetobacteraceae bacterium | reverse complement strand
CCGCTAAATCGCCACCCTGACGCCGACCTCCACCACCCGGTCGGACGGAATGCGGAAAAACTCAGTGGCCGGAACCGCATTTCTTGCCATGAGCAGAAACAGCCACGTACGCCACCACCCCATTTTTGGTGCCATGGCCGGGACCAGCACGTCCCGTCCCAGAAAATAGCTGGCCTGCATCGGGTCGAACTTGATCGTTCCGTTGAGCTGCTCGAGGGCACGCGGAATGTTCGGGCTTTCCATGAAGCCGTAGCGCAGGATCACGCGATGCACGCCTGGCGCCAGGTCTGTCACCTCGGCGCGGCGATCCGCTGAAACCTCCGGCTCACCCGCCGTCTGCACCGTCACGAACAACACATGCTCATGCAGCACCTTGTTGTGCTTCAGATTATGCAGCAGCGAGGTTGGCACGTAGTCCGGTTGCCCGGTCAGGAACACCGCCAGCCCCGGCACGCGGATCGTGCGCGACTGCGGCAGGCGGGCGAGGAACGGGGCGAGCGGCATGCTGTCGTGCTGCCAGCGTTCCAGCAAGAGATCGCGCCCTCGCTTCCACGTCGTCATGATGGCGATCAGCGCGACGCCCAATGCCAGCGGCACCCAGCCTCCCTCCACCACCTTCAGCGTGTTGGCGGCAAAGAACGTAGCGTCGATCAGGAAGAAGGATCCGAACACGCAGAGCGACAGAGTACGGTGCCAGTGGAAGTGGCGGCGAAACACCGCCATCGCCAGCATGGCTGTGCAGAGGAACGTGCCGGTGACGGCGATGCCGTAGGCCGATGCCAAGCTGTTGCTCGACTTGAACGCCAGCACGAGGCCGAGCACGCCAATCGCCAGGAACATGTTGACCTGGGGTACGTAGATCTGTCCGGCCTCAACATTGGAGGTGTGGCGCACGGTCATGCGCGGCAGAAAGCCGAGCTGCATGCACTGTCTGGCCACCGAATAGGCGCCGGAG
This sequence comes from Acetobacteraceae bacterium, assembly GCA_030037665.1. Taxonomy (GTDB): domain Bacteria; phylum Pseudomonadota; class Alphaproteobacteria; order Acetobacterales; family Acetobacteraceae; genus JASHVB01. Next base: position 8,098 of record JASHQG010000292.1, on the reverse strand, counting down.
ATCACAGACTGGCTCGCGATCACCGTCGCCGCCGTCGCGAGCACCACGAAAGGCAGGCGGAACCAGACCGGCCCGAGCAGGAAGAACGGGTTATTCAGAGCCGCGGGATGGCTGAGGATGAGGGCACCCTGGCCGAAATAGTTCAGGACAAGGCACGGCAGCACGAAGAACGACCAGCTCACCCGGATCGGGTACGCACCGAAATGGCCCATATCGGCGTAGAGCGCCTCGGCCCCGGTGACGCACAGCACGACGGCACCCAGGACGAGGAAGGCCATCGCCTTGTATTTGGCGCACAGTGCCACGGCGTAGCCTGGTGACACGGCCAGCACGATGACCGGCTCGCGGACGATTTGGATCAGTCCGAGCAGGCCGATGACCACGAACCACACGGCCATCACCGGCCCGAACACGCGGCCGACGGTGTGCGTGCCGCGATACTGAAAGGCGAACAACAGCGTAATGACGACGACGCTGATTGGCAGAATAACGTCCTTAAGACCGGGCGCGGAGACCTCCAGGCCTTCGACTGCCGACAGAACGGAAATCGCCGGCGTGATCACGCCGTCTCCGAAGAACAGGCACGCGCCGGCAATGCCGAACGCAAGCACGACGCGGCGCATGCGGTCACTGACCGAGACGCGGTACGCCAGCGCCATCAGCGCCAGGATGCCGCCCTCGCCCTGGTTGTCCGCACGCATCACCAGGATCACGTATTTGACCGTGACGATCAGCACGAGCGACCAAAAGATCAGCGACAGCAGACCGAAGACCTCGACGCCGTCGAAGCTCTTATCGGAGAAGAACTGCAGACTGGTCTTGAAGGCATAGAGCGGGCTCGTGCCGATGTCGCCGTAAACGACCCCCAACACGCCGAGCAGCACGCCGAGCGCGGGCGCACGTCTGCGAACGCCAACGGCGGCAGAGGTGCTCATCCGCGGCCTTGTGCCGCCTGAGAGGGCGGAACGCTCATGCGGTGTTCCCGCCTGACATTGGTCCGGCTCGCCTGCGCTCTGGTGTCCCCTGTAGGTCAGGCTCGTCTGCCTGCCAAGCACACGGAACAGCGAGGTTGTCCGCGGGTTCCTCATCGGCCGGGTGCGTCCCGAGGTCCCGGAGGGAAATATCATCTGAGGCCGCGCGGGCGAAGGTGCCGAAGCCGGGCGCGCCTCGCACGCGTCCTGCCTCGGGATCTCTATCGCGGTGGCTGGGCTGCGCAAGCGAAGACCGCTGCGTGACCGCCGCGTCGTTCCGTCCGCCTGTCGTTGGCAACGGACGGTTCCGACCCCGCCGAAGATCCCGGAGCCGCGAACCGGGGAGGGACCACGCGGCAGGCACCTTGGTTCGGGTCAAACGCGGGTCTGTCCTGCCGGCGCAGGGGCTTTCCCTGGCGCCGGCCGGCAGCGACAATGCGGGCGATGTCGGAACACCCCGCGCTCTCGTCCGCCCGCTCCATCCGGCTTGCCACGAGAACCAGCGGCCGCACCCGCCTGACCGCCGTCATCGTCGCGTGCGCGCTCTTCATGCAGAATCTGGACTCGACCGTGATCGCCACCGCGTTGCCGACCATGGCGCACGCCTTCGGCATCCAGCCGGTACGGATGAACGTGACGCTGACCTCGTACCTGCTCTCGCTGGCCGTGTTCATCCCGGCCAGCGGCTGGATCGCCGACCGGTTCGGCACGCGCATCGTATTCCGCGCTGCCATCGTCGTGTTCACGATCGGGTCCATCCTGTGCGGACTGTCCGACTCGCTCATCACCCTGGTCGGCGCGCGCGTGCTGCAAGGTATCGGTGGTGCGATGATGGTGCCGGTCGGTCGCCTCGTGCTGCTGCGCACCGCGCCGCGCAGCGAGCTGGTCGCTGCGATGGCATGGCTGACCATGCCGTCGCTGCTCGGGCCGGTGCTGGGCCCGCCGGTTGGCGGTTTCATTGTGACGTATTTCAGCTGGCGCTGGATTTTCTACATCAACGTGCCGATCGGCGTGCTCGGCGTCGTCCTGATCACTCTCTTTATCGATGATGCGCGAGAGCCGCCGCGCGGCAGTTTCGACTTCGTCGGCCTCGTGCTCTCCGGCGTAGCGCTGGCAGGTCTGATGTTTGGCCTGGAAACGGCGGGTCGCGGCGTCGTGCCCCCGTTGTGGACCGAGACGATTCTGGCCATCGGCCTGCTGGCTACGGCCGGCTACGCGCTGCACGCCTGGCGACACCCGTCGCCGCTGCTGGATTTCTCGCTGCTGAAGCTGCCATGCTTCGGGGTCTCCTTCTGCGCGATGATGCTGTTCCGCACCGGCATCGGCGCCATTCCGTTCCTGCTCCCGCTGATGATCCAGGTCGGCTTCGGCGATTCGGCGCTGGCAAGCGGCATGATTACGTTCGCCAGTGCCGCCGGCGCGTTCGTGATGAAGCCCGCTGCGCAGCACGCGCTGCGTCTGTTCGGCTTCCGCAGTACGCTGCTGTGGAACGGCGTCCTCGCCGGCGTGATGCTCGCGATGTGCGCCGCGTTCCGGCCCGCCTGGCCGGTTGCCGGCATCTATGTCGTCTTGCTGATCGGCGGTTTCTTCCGCTCTCTGCAGTTCACCGCCTACAACACGCTGTCTTATGGCGATGTGCCCCGCGCACGCATGAGTGCTGCGACGAGCCTCTACACGACCGGCCAGCAGCTTGCCGCAACCGTCGGTATCTCCTTCGGTGCCCTGGCGCTGGAGGTGGCGATGCGCGTGTCCGGCAACCACCACGCGGCACCGGCGGACTTCTCCGTGGCTTTTCTGGCTGCTGCGTGCCTGTCGATGATTGCGGCGCCGATCGCGCTCCTGATGCCACGCGACGCGGGGGATGATCTAACGGGGCGGCGGGCTGCAGCAGGCGACGATTAGGCGCCAACCAGCTGCCCGCGACAGACCTCGCCTGGGGCCGGTTGGCGGCGTGCGGCGCCGCTCGGGCGACGGTCCCGCGCCTCGTCGCGAAGGGTGGTCAGCTCCATCGCGGTTCGTGCCATCGCCAGAAGAGCCCGCCGCCAGGCGAGGTGGTGGACGAACGCCGGCAGGTCCCGGCGTCGCGGTGAGCCACCCGTCAGGCGCGGCCCGTGCCGGCGGAGCGGGTCCGGCCCGCCTCCCCGCGCAGCACGGCGTGCTTCGCCGCGTCCAGGAACCCGTCGGCCAGGGCCCGGTCATCCGTCACCCGTGCGAGCACCACCGCACCCACCATCGCCGATAACGCAGCTTTCACCTCGTCTTGCGGCGCCTCCGGCATGCATCGCTCGAGGGCTGCGAGCATCGCTCGCACGGACCCGGCCATTCCGGCGCGTGCTTCCGAACGCCGCGCTACCTCCGGGCCGAGCGTGGGCAGCACACATCCGCTTTCCACCGCCGTTGCATGCGCCGGGTCGAGATAGGGGCCGACGATCTGCCGAAGCGCCTCCGCGGGTTCTCTGTCGTGGCTGATCCGCTCCCAGCGCGCCGCCGAACGCGCCAGCGCTCCGGAGCAGACCTCCGCCACCAGCGCCTCTTTCGATGGGAAGTGCCCATAGAAGCCGCCGTGGGTCAGCCCGGCGGCGTGCATGATCGCGTCAACCCCAACGCCATCAATGCCGTACTGTCGAAACAGGCTGCCGGCAGCATCGACAATGCGCTGACGGCTATCGGCCTTGCGCCCTTCCGGTTTTCGCATGCGCAGCATTCCTTCAAAGCATGACGCTCGTCATATATTGCCTTGCGCGTTTATATGACGCTCGTCATGTTCGTCGCAATGGCCAGTCCGGAGTGTGCGCCAATGTCTTCGGCCCTGCGGTTCGCCCGTCTCTTCTCCGGACGCGTCCACTACGCGTGGATCGTCGCTGCGATCAGCTTCACCGTGATTCTGGTGGGGGTCGGTGTCCGAGCCGCACCCAGTGTGTTGCTGGTGCCGCTTGAGCAGACGTTTGGCTGGAGCAATGACACGATCTCCGGCGCCGTCTCGCTGAATATTCTGCTGCTCGGCCTGACCGGCCCGTTCGCCGTGGCGCTGATGCAGACGATCGGCATCCGCCGCACGATGCTGAGTGCGCTGGTCTTGCTGGCGCTGGGTGCCGGCGGCAGCGCCTTTGTGACCAGACCCTGGCAGCTCTACCTGACCTGGGGGCTGTTGGTGGGACTCGGTGCCGGGGCCACAGGTTTCGGTGTCGCAGCGACCGTGGCGAACCGCTGGTTCGTTGCCAGGCGCGGCCTTGTCATCGGCTTGCTGACGGCGAGCAACGCCAGCGGCCAGTTGGTGTTTCTGCCGGCGCTGGCAGCGCTCGCCACCGGGCTGGGCTGGGTCAGCGTGCCGCTCGCGGTCACCGCGCTGGTGCTCGCGATGATCCCGCTGGTGTGGCTGCTGCTGGCGGAAAGCCCGGGTGCGGCCGGCATCGGTCCGTATGGCGCCGAGGCGGAGGCGCCGATGCAGCCGACCGCCGCCAATCCGTTCCGTGTCGCGTTCGAGGGCCTCGCCCGCGGCAGCCGGTCCGTCGATTTCTGGCTGCTGGCGGGCAGTTTCGCGGTGTGCGGGTTCTCCACCTACGGCCTGGTGGGGACCCACATGATCGCCTACTGCATGGACCACGGCATTGCGGAAGTCACCGCCGCCGGGTTGATGGCCTCGCTCGGCATATTCGACCTCGTCGGCACGATCTGTTCGGGCTGGCTGACGGATCGCTACAACCCGCGCATCCTCCTGTTCTGGTACTACAGCCTGCGCGGCCTCTCGCTGCTGGTCCTGCCATTCACCCAGTTTAACCTGCTCAGCCTGTCGATTTTCGCGGTCTTTTACGGCCTCGATTGGGTCGCCACCGTTCCGCCAACGGTGACGCTGACCAATGAAGTCTTCGGTCGAACGGACGGTCCCGTCATCGTGTCGTGGATTTTTTGCGCCCATCAGTTGGGCGGTTCGCTGGCCGCGATCGCCGCCGGCGCGGTGCGCAACGCCACCGGCAGCTACATGCTGGCGTTTCTTGCCAGTGGCGCTGCCTGCATGCTGGCATCGCTCCTGGTGCTGCGTATCGCGCGGCGCCCGGTGGCGGTGGCAGTCGCGGAGTAGCGGATCGACCGGGCAGGCGCCGAGCGGCGCCATGGCGCGCGCCCTGGTAACCCGGCCGGTCGATGGCCGGGCGGTCTCTCTCAGAGTGAGGCGGCGGATGGCGCACCGCGCGCCACAACCGACAGACCACGGTGACGTGCTGAGCCTTTGCGAACGCACGCACGTCAGCCACCGCAGGGGCTTTTCACCCTGCAAAGTGCTGCATGAACAAATCGAACACCGCGTCGGGCGCTTCTTCCGGCACATAGTGCCCGCAATCGATCGGCCCGCCCGTTGCGTTGGTGGCGTAATCGCGCCACACCGCCAGCACGTCCCCGTGCACGGTCCCTGTGTGGCTCCGGGCGCCCCAGGTCACAAGCAAGGGCGTTTTGATTTTGTTGCCGGCGCTGAAGTCGGCGCTGTCCATGTCGAAATCGCAGCTCGCACAGGCGCGGTAGTCTTCACAAGAGCCGCGGATGGTTTTCCAGTTGAAACAGCGGACATATTCGGCAAACGCCTCCGCGTGCATGAAGCCAAGACCGATGCCGGGCTTCGACAACTTCTTTTCCATGTAATAGGCGGCCGGCACACCGGCCATCATGCGCTCTGGCATATCGGCGGGCTGGATCATGAAGAGCCAGTGCCAGGATTTGGTGGCCCACTCTTTCGAGGTGTGGGTCCAGATGTGGTGGTTGGGCAAGATATCGACCACAGAGGCGCGGATCACACGTTCCGGATGGTCCAGGCAGAGGCGCGCCGTGGTGCGCGCACCGCGGTCATGCCCGGCGACGTTGAACTGGCGATAGCCCAGTTGTTCCATCACCTCGACCTGGTCCCGCGCCATGGCGCGGAACGAATAGTTGATATGGTTCTCGCCGCCGTCTTCCGGTCCGATGCTGTCGCCATAACCGCGCAGGTCAGGGCACACGACGTGAAAGTGCTTCGCGAGGCGCGGCGCAACCGCATGCCACGAGACATGCGTCAGCGGGTTGCCGTGCAGCAGGAGAAGCGGCGGACCATCCCCGCCGTGGCGCAGATGGATCCGCGCGCCGCTGGTCTCGATCTCGGTGCGAATAAATCCTTCGAACATGCGCGCCTCCGTTGCGTGGCGCGGCTGGTTGCATCGTGCCATCGACCGCGCGGGGGTCTGATGATTATCCACCTGCTCCGCGGTCACAACCGATGTGCCATCAGGCAGCCGCCTTCGCCTGGCGTCGCCGCGCATGCAACACGAATTCGGTGTACCCGTTGGGTTGCTCGCGCCCCTTGAGAACCAGATCGCACGCCGCTTTGAACGCCACGCCGTCGAACCCGGGCGCCATCGGTTTGTAGTGCGGATCGCCGGCGTTCTGCCGGTCGACCACCGTCGCCATCCGTCGCATGGTTGCCATGACCTGCGCCTCTGTCACCACGCCGTGATGCAGCCAGTTGGCGATGTGCTGGCTCGATATGCGCAACGTCGCGCGGTCTTCCATCAGCCCGACATCGTGAATGTCCGGCACCTTGGAGCATCCGACGCCCTGGTCAATCCAGCGCACGACGTAGCCGAGGATGCCCTGGCAGTTGTTGTCCAGCTCCTCCTGCACGTCGTCAGGCGACCAGTTTGGCCGATCGGCCAGCGGTAAGGTCAGCAGATTGCGGAGCGGGGCACGCGGGCGCGTGGCGAGCGCGGCCTGGCGCGCCGCCACGTTCACCCGGTGATAGTGCAGTGCATGCAGTGTCGCGGCCGTCGGCGACGGCACCCAGGCCGTGTTCGCGCCGGCTTCGGGATGGCCGATTTTCTGCGCCAGCATATCCGCCATCCGGTCTGGCGCCGCCCACATTCCCTTGCCGATCTGCGCCTTGCCGCGCAATCCGCAGGCGATGCCGATATCGACGTTCTGGTCCTCATACGCCTGGATCCATGGCGTGTGCTTCATCTCCGCCTTGCGGATCATCGGGCCGGCTTCCATCGATGTGTGGATCTCGTCGCCGGTGCGGTCGAGGAAGCCGGTGTTGATGAAGACAACGCGGTCCTTCGCTGCGCCAATGCATGCTTGCAGATTGGCTGACGTGCGCCGCTCCTCGTCCATGATCCCCATCTTCAGCACGTTGGGCGCGAGCCCGAGCATGTCTTCCACGCGCGCGAACACCTGGCTGACGAATGCCACTTCGTCCGCGCCGTGCATCTTCGGCTTGACGATGTAAATCGAACCGGAACGGCTGTTGCGCAGCGGCCCGTCGTTATTGAGGTCATGCAGCGCGATCAGAGCCGTGACCGCGGCGTCCAGCAATCCCTCCGGGGTTTCGTTGCCGTCCGCCCCCAGCACCGCGTCGGTATACATGTGAAGGCCGACATTGCGCACCAGCATCAGGCTGCGCCCCGGCAACCAGAGCGTGCCGCCCTCCGGCTTCTGGTAGTGACGATCCACGTGCAGGCGGCGGGTGATCTGTTTGCCGCTTTTCTCGAACGTATCCGTCAACGTGCCCTTCATCAGGCCGAGCCAGTTGCGGTACGCGGCGACCTTGTCGGTGGCATCCACGGCCGCGATCGAGTCCTCGAAGTCCTGAATGGTGGTCAGCGCAGCCTCCAGCACGACGTCCGCGACGCACGCCTGATCGCCGCGGCCGATCGGATGGTGGCGGTCGATGACGATCTCGAGGTGCAGGCCATTGTGGCGCAGCAATACGGCCGACAGCGCCGTCGCATCGCCGCGATAGCCAACGAACTGCGCCGGATCTGCGAGGCCGGTCCGTGCGCCGTCGCGCAGCGTGACCGCGAGCGAGGCACCGTCGAGATCGTACGACGCTGCGTCGGCGTGGCTGCCGGAGGCGAGCGGTGCGGCCTGGTCGAGCACCGCGCGTGCGTAGGCGATGACCCGCTCGGCCCGGCGCGGATTGAACTCGGGGCCACGCGCGGCGCCGCCCTCGTCGGGGATCGCATCGGTGCCGTAAAGCGCGTCATACAGGCTGCCCCAGCGGGCGTTCGCGGCATTCAGCGCATAGCGTGCGTTGGTCACCGGCACGACGAGCTGCGGGCCGGCGATGCTGGCAATTTCGGGATCGACGCTGGTCGTGGTGATCGTGACGT
>JASHQG010000291.1 GCA_030037665.1 Acetobacteraceae bacterium | reverse complement strand
GATGGGCTGCGTCAAGATTCTGCCCGGCAGCCACGTGATCGGCCAGAAACCGCATGAGGACACGTTCACGCCGGGCAATCTGCTGTCACGCGGGCAGACTATTCGACACAAGCTTGATTACGACAATTACGTCATGATGCCTCTGCAGGCTGGGCAGATCTCGCTGCACCATACGCATATCGTGCATTGCTCTGAGCCGAACCGCACCGATCGGCGCCGCATCGGTATCGGCGTCAGCTACATCCCGCCGCATTGCCGTTTGGTAGACGACGTGCGGGTCACCGCGGCACTGGTGCGCGGGCGCGATGATTATCGGCACTTTGATCCGGAGCCACGACCGACAGGCGATTTCGACGCCGGATCGCGTGCGGTGCACGCGCTCGCCGTGGAGCGGTTCTTTCAATCGAACAAATTACTTGCGACGCGGCGACGCCGCGGCGAGGTGGGAATTTAGCCCCTCTTCAACCTGTCCGTCGTGGCCGCGCGTCGCAAGTCGTCACGGCGAGAAGCACGTCGGCGAAGCGATCCCCCGGAGGAGATCGCTTCGCCTTCCGCGCGACATTGCCGGCGCTCAATTCAGCGCATAAAACCCCTTCGCTCCGCCGGCCATCACCGCGGCCTGCGTCGCCGCCGGCGCGTTGCCGAGCAGCGCTCGCACCTTCGCCGGCGCGCCGGGGAAGAACCCATCGGGATGGGGATAATCCGTTGCCCAGAGGATCTTCTCCGGACCAACATAATCCACCAGCGAGCCGAGACATCCTTCAACCGGCTCGAAGGCAATCCAGCAGTTGCGCTGGAACAGTTCGGACGGCCGCGTCTTCAGTCCCGAATCATTGAAGCCGACGTCATCGAAATGCCGGTCCATGCGGTCGAGCCACGGCGCGATCCAGCCACCACCTGACTCTAGAAATGCAATCCGCACCTTCGGATGCCGCTCGCACACGCCACCCCAGATGACCGCCATGCAGGCCAGCATCATTTCCATCGTATGGGTGATGATATGGCGTGCACCGCGTTCCTCGAAGCGGTCCATGCCGACCTGCACCATCCCGCTGTTGCCACCTTCATGGAACCCGACGGACATATCCAAATCTTCCGCCGCGGCCCAGAACGGCTCGTAATCGGCATGGTGGATCATCTTTCCGTTGTACGGATTGGGCCGAAGGAACACGCCACGGAACCCGAGTTCCTTGCGGGCGAACCGCATCTCCTCGATCGCCAGGTTCACCGACTGCATCGGGATCATGGCCACACCGAACAAGCGGTCCGGATACGGCTTGCAGTAATCGGCTAGCCAGCGGTTGTAGGCGCGCGCCATCGCGGCCGCAGTTGGTGGGTCCTGCACGGCGCCCGCAAACAAGCCGATCGAGGGGTACAGGAACGCAGCGTCGATCCCATCGAGATCCATATCGGGAATGCGCGCATGCGGATCGAATCCACCCTTGCGGCCCTGCTCGTATTCCATGGTGTCGTCCACAACCGTGCCGTCCCGCGCGCCCACCCCGCCCAGCGCGCCGAGGCCCTTCTTGCTGCCGAGCAACTGGTCGCCGACCTGCAAGCGTTGCTTGCCGTCCGAGTCGCGCACCAGTTTCGGCGCTGCGTCACGGTACTTCGGCTCGATGTAATCGACCCACAGATTCAGCGGTTCCAGAATATGTCCGTCGGCATCAACCACATTGTATGCGCGGCCCATTGTCCGTTCTCCTCCTGTCCAGTGAAACGCACGGCGGTGCGAGAGCCCGTTGCTCGAGGGTGGGCTTTCTTACCGGCCAGTATTCCACCGAACCGGACGGGCGGCAATGGCTGCCAGGCTAGCGTGAAACCCGCTGCACCGGCTCGCTGATGCCGCCGTCCGCGGCGAGGTGACGCACCAGGATCAGCGCCTCATGCAACTGGAAGTCCGTATTCGGCTTCGCCGGGTCGAATTTTGGCCAGTCCTTCGGCGGCTTTTCCGGAATCCCGTCGGCCGTCTGCAGATCGGGCCGCCGTGGCGCCTCGGCCTTCGTACCGCCGGCATTGCTGATCGTATTGTTCAGATCCCACTCATGCTCGGGACCGAATTCCGGCTGCGGCTTGTCGCCTTCGTGCACAATCACGTCCGGTTCGATTCCCTGTCCCTGAATCGAACGGCCGTCCGGGGTGTAATAGCGCGCCGTGGTGAGGCGGATGGCACCGCCGTTTCGTAATGGAAACAGGGTCTGCACCGAGCCCTTTCCGAAGCTGCGCGTGCCGAGCAAGACGGCGCGGTGATGGTCTTGCAGGGCGCCGGACACGATTTCGCTGGCCGAGGCCGACCCACTATTGATCATCACGACCACCGGCACGTTCGTCAGCAGATCGCCCGGCCGCGCGCGCCAGACCTGCGTGTCATCAGACTGGCGGCCTTTCGTTGAAACAATCACACCGGAGCGTAGCAGGTCATTGGCGACAGACACCGCCTGGTCCAGCAACCCGCCCGGATTGTTGCGCAGATCGAGGATCAGGCCGCTCAGCTTCTTGCCATCGTTCATGCGGAACGAGGCAATCGCCGAGCGTAGGCCGGCCTCAGTCTCGTCGTTGAACTCGGCGAGACGGACATAACCGATGTCGCCGTAAAGGTGGCTCTTCACCACCTGCATGTGGATGATCTCGCGCGTCAGCGTCAGCTCGATCGGTTGCGGGTCACCGTCGCGCTTGATGGTGATGTGCACCTTGGTGTCCGGTGGCCCGCGCAGCTTGTCGACGGCCTCGGTGAGCGTCAGGCCCTCGATCGTCTTCCCGTTCACCGTGGTGATCAGGTCGCCTGGCTTAATGCCAGCGCGCGCGGCGGGCGTGCCGTCGATCGGTGATACCACTTTCAGCAGGCCGTCAGCGCCGGTCACGGTCATCCCCAGGCCGCCGAACTTGCCCCGCGTCTCTACCCGCATCTCGTTCCACTCTTTGGGGTCCAGATAGCCGCTGTGCGGATCGAGGCCAGATAGCATCCCATCCAACGCGTAGTGGATCAGGTCGTCGGTGCCCACCGGCTTCACGTAATCGGCCTCGATGCGCGCCATGACCTCGCCGAACAAGGCAAGGTCGCGGGCCTTGTTGGAGCCGGGCGGGTCGGCGTACGCGGCGGCCAGTCGGGGGACGAACAGCCGGGCGCCCGGTCCGGCAAAGGCAGCGCCGGCCAGGAAAGCCGCGGACAGAAGCAGGACAGTGCGTCGGGTCATGGTACCTTTGGAAAGCAGAGTTTGCCGCAACAGTCTAGGCCGCGCCAGTCAACCCGGATGTGACGCCGGCGTGAGTTCGCCGCAAGGCCGTGCAAGGAGGCAGCATC
>JASHQG010000290.1 GCA_030037665.1 Acetobacteraceae bacterium | reverse complement strand
CGGTTGATCGATCGCCAGTCCTGTCTGGACATTTCGTCTCGTTCCCTACCTCGAAGATGCTCTGCATGCCACGCCACGAAAAGCGGCGACGCGACTGATGCTGCCCATTCGCCGTCTCGTGTGCGACCCTAGCCATGCAGAATCTGCCATCCCCGCCCTCTCAGCCAGCCGACCAACGACGGACTACACTGGCGGGTTGTTTGTACGGTCACCCGCCGGGGGCGCACGTAGAGTAAACCTCGGCCCGCGGAGTTCAGGAGACAGTTCCCGCTCGCCGGAGATATGTGCCGCCCGACACTGCCGCGACTCGCACAGGGAATCCCACCAGATTTTGGAAAATGTGCAAAATAGCCAAATGGGCGGCGACGGCGGGTGTGGAGGATCGCATGCACGCCAAATGTACCGCTCGGCGCAATGCGAAATGACGGCAGAACCCGCCCGAACATCAGCCGCGGCAGCTGCGTAAGGAAGGAACGGGCCTGCTGTGCGCGGGCGCTTGCCTCTCGTGTTCAACTTCGAGCACCGAAATCGAGGAAGAACGCTATTTTGCGGCCTTCCGGATGTCCGCTCACCACTTGCTGTTTGCTTTACAACTGCGACGAGCGCACCGTGGAATTCGGCCGGCGCTCGCATCACGGCCGCAGGGAGAAACACCAAGGAAAGAACAAAACATGATCACACGTCGTACGGCGTTGACCGCCGGGCTGGCATCGGCAGTCGCCGCGCGCTTCATCAGTGCTCGTGCCGCCAACCTTCCGGGCGTGACCCCGACCGAAATCAAAATAGGCAACACTGCGCCCTATAGCGGACCCGGTTCCTCGTACAGTGTCATACCCAAGGCCGAAGCGGCGTACTTCAAGATGATCAACGAGATGGGTGGTATCGCCGGCCACAAAATCGTCTTCCTTTCGCTCGACGACGCATATAGCCCGCCAAAAACGGTGGAGGACACACGCAAGCTGGTCGAGGAAGATGGTGTGGATTTCTGCTTTTGCTCGCTTGGGACGCCAACCAACTCGGCGATTGCCGAGTACATGAATCATCACAAAGTGCCGCAGCTTTTCGTTGGCACAGGCGCCGGCAAATGGGCCGATTACAAAAAATATCCATGGACCATGGGCTTTCAGCCGAGCTATCGCACAGAAGCGCAGATTTACACGAAGCATATGCTGGCGAATGTCAAGCAGCCGAAGATGGGCATCCTTTACCAAAACGACGACTTCGGTAAGGACTATCCCTTGGGCGTGCGCGACGTGCTCGGAGCGGACTGGGACAAGATCGTCGCCCGGAGCGTGACCTATGAGACGACCGATGCCACTGTGGATTCGCAAATCGCCGAGCTGCAGAACGCCGGATGCAACGTCTTGCTGGTGGGGGCGATCGCCAAGTTCGCTGCGCAGTCGATCCGTAAAGTCTACGATATTCAGTGGAAGCCGATGTTTTTCATGAGCAACGTGGCTATTTCCGTCGGCATGGTGATGCAGCCGGTGGGCCCCGAGAAATCGATCGGCATGATCAGCACGCAGTACCTCAAGGATCCGACCGATCCGGAGTGGAAGGACGATACGGGGATCGGCGCCTGGCGCACGTTCATGGCCAAGTATCTGCCGAACGGTGATACCACCGACGCGGCTAACGTGTTCGCTTACGGCGCCGCAATGACCATGGTGCAGGTACTGAAGCAGTGCAACGGCGACTTCTCGCGCGCCAATATCATGCGGCAGGCAGAGAACCTGCACGATTTCGGGGTTCCCGTGCTGCTGCCCGGGATCAAGATCCGCACCAGCCATACCGATCACCGGCCGATCAAGGCGATGCAACTGCAACGGTGGAGTGGTAAGGGCTGGGTACGGTTCGGCGGCCTCATCGAAGGTGCGAACGCATAGCCGTCGGTTTGGCCTAACCTGACAAGCCGGTCGATTGGCTGCGTGGCGGGCAACGCGATCCCGCCGCGCGCCTGGCCCAGCCTGTTGAACCTGCAACTCGACGACGTTGCGCTGCGCCGCAACGGAGAGATTGTCGCTGCCGCCGGTGCCATCTACCGGCGCGGCCTGGTGCGCACCCCCGAATGCGTCGAGCAGATGATCGACGCCGGTCGCCACTGCGAGGGGAGCGCCGCCTACCGTGAGACCCGCTGACGTGCGCAGAGCAACCCCTTCAGGGCTGCGCCCCAGGCGTGCACGATCACGGGTGTTTCGCCACCCATGCGGGCATTGGCTGCGCGGACGAGCTTCTGTCCTGTGAGCACGATGGGGCAGGGCGCGATGATGGTGAGGACAGCGTTGGTACAGCGGTCGACCCTGATGTGTTCCCTTCGCGGAAGCTGACGTGAGCAAGCCGGGCATTTGAGGCACGCGGTTTGGGTTCGTGTGCTGGAATGAGAGCGGAAAACGCTGTTGGCATGAGTGACCGCTGCAGGGTGAGTGAGAACGCCGAGACCACTCCCAGCACTTTCCTGTCCCGACCTCTCGCGTCCCGGATGCAGAGGTGGCGTCCCGAGAACCTTCTCATGTGCGCCCATACCCATTGCTATTGCAATTACGGTGCGTCAGTGACATTATAATGAATACGAGACGTCAGTCTTACAGGGCCGGGTGTGGTGGCCTCGAGGCGCGGGGGAGTTCGGAGTGGCGATGGAAAGCGGCGATGGCATCGTCTGCGTGGCGCTCGTGTTGGCGGCACTGGCCGCAGTCCTGTCGGCACCGACTGACTCCAGCGTGACTTATCAGAAACTACGCTGGCTGCTGGTGCAGGAGTCCGCCACCGAGACGATCGCCATGGCCAGTGCGATCGGCGGCCCCGCGACGTTTCGCACACCGCCCTGATCGGCTGAGGGGCCGGCCCAACATCGCTATCGCCGCGGCGCTTTTGCGCCGCTGCGCAACAATCGCACAGGTCCGGAACATCAGATGGACCCGGCATCGTCCGGCAATGCCTGGCGCGCAATCAGGGAGGTGACCGACCAATGAGCACCGCGACCACGGTGACGCCGCGCGTCGCGCGCGGTCGTTTCCTGCCGATCGATGGGTTTATCATGGCGCTGGCAGGAACGCTGGCGGCAGCGAGTTTCGTGCCGTGCCGCGGCGAGAGTGCCCAGGCCTTCCATGCTTTGGGGACCGCTGCCATCACCGGCTTGTTCTTCCTTCAAGGCGCCCGCCTGTCGCGCACATCCGTCGTGCATGGCATGACCCATTGGCGGCTGCATGGCGCCATCGCTGTCACCACATTCGTGCTGTTTCCATCGCTTGGTATCGCATTGAACCGGCTTGTTCCGGACCTGTTGCCGCGGTCGCTGTGGCTCGGGGTGCTGTTCGTCTGCGTGCTGCCATCCACGGTGCAATCCTCGATCGCGCTCACCTCGATCGCCCGCGGCAACGTAGCGGCGGCGATCTGTGCGGCCACGGTCTCGAATGTCGCAGGCATCGTCGTGACACCGTTGATGTTCGGTGCCCTGGCCAA
>JASHQG010000289.1 GCA_030037665.1 Acetobacteraceae bacterium | reverse complement strand
AGGATCACGCGATCCCCGGTCACCTGCACCGGGCCGTCGCGCAGCAACGTGGCAAAGGCCGGCTGGTGGTTCAGTGCGCCGATCACCAAGAGGTCGCGGTCTGCGACGGTCTCCAGCTGGTTGGGGCCGACGACCATCAGGCCGGTGGCCGGTGTGCCCGTCATCGCCGCGAGCACACCGATCATGTTGAGGAATGTCGTCGCCTCGGCGGCGGTCGGATGGTCGGGCAGGACTGCCGCCGTACCCGACAGATCCGCGAGCCGGGTGAACGGAAAACCGGCATTGGCGAAGAAGCGCAGATTGGGCATCCGCGCGTAGTGGCTGGCTTGGCTGATATTGATCGTGCTCGTTGGATCGATATTGGCGTGGATGTCGCCAGGCACGCCCGCACACTGACCATGCGACAGGGGGCGCATGTCGAAATTCAGCTGAAGCTCGGCCTGACCCAGCAGGAGATAGGGAGGAATGGCCACACGCCCGCTGAGCGTATCGCGGTGCAGGCCGAGCCAGCTCAGGAGCCGTTCGACCAGCCAGCCGTGCTGAACGCCGAGCGGGAAGGATCGGAGGTACGTGCCCGATACCAGCACGTCGAGCCGCGAGGTGGCGAGATCAACGATCGGTCCGGGCGGGGCGCGGAAGCGCAGGGCCAACGGCACGCCGCCATTGCGCCAGGTATAAAGATTGGGCGGTGTCCTGAGTGGGACGCGGATCGGGCCAGGAGCGTAGCCGGCGGCTTGCAGCGCGTCCTTATCGACCAGCGTTCCAAGACGCACCGGGTGGTCGGGCGAGATCCACCTCGGCCCGACATAGGGCTGGGGCGACGGGGGTTGATCCGCCTGAACCAGCGCGGTCTGGCCGGAGAGGCCGCCGATCCCCCGCGCCAGGGCGAGAGCGGCGGTGACGGCCTCGGCCTCCGTCCGACCGCCGACGATCAGGAGCGTGCCAAACTGATCATGCGGATTGGGCTCCACGGCGAGAGTCGGACCGTCGATGGGCGGCAGCGTCACATCGGGCGGTCTCTGATCCCCCGCGACCAGCATCACCGCGTTGCCGGTCTCGGGCACCATGGTGCTGACCGGGAACTTAGCGCCGCGGTAATCGGCGAGTGTGGCGAACCAGGACGCGGCGATGGCAGCCGCCCGAAAATCCGTCGCGGTCGCGCTTTCCGGCAGCACAAAGGGAAGCGTGAGCGCCGAGTACAGCTCCCGGCGGTCGAAGAATGGCTCCGGCAGGCGCGCGAGGTCGCGTTCCTGCGGAATCCGGGTAACGGTATACGTGATCGTCGAGAGATCCGAAACGTTGGCCCAGAGCAGGCCGGAGAGCGCGTCGTTGCAATCGACCGCGTAGCGTCCGGAAAACCGGAAGTTGAGCCGGTTAATATCGGTGAAGAACAGCGGATCGAGATCGAACGTGGCCGGCCCAAAGTTCTTCTGGTGGGCCGAATCGAGCGGAATGGTGCCGACCGCCTGATCGTTCAGGGTAATGGCAATCTGGCTTAAGGCGGGAATCAGTGCCGGCGAGGCGCCGCCGAACACCGTAAGCTTTGCTGCGGTCACGACCTCATCGGCGCGCACGCCGAACAGCACGCCCTGCAGGTCCGAGGTACCCCGCAGCTGCATCGGCCCGCCCAGGCCCAACTGACGCAAGGTGCGCGTCACTTGCCGACCGGCTTGTGCGCCGGGTGCATTGGCTGGCGTCGCGAGGCCCACAGCAGGCTGAGCGGGCGCGCCGGGTAGTGCGAGATTGATCGGGGGAGCGGGCGCTGTGATGGCGGGAGCCGGCACTGGTGCGGCGGGAGCCGGCGGCGGAACAGCTGGCGGAACCGGTGCGCCGGGAGCGAGCGGTGTTGCGAGCGTCGGCACGACCCCGTGGTTGACCGCGTGCGGGTGTGCGGCGCGGGCGGCGACGCTGCCTCCGAGCAGCAGAGCGGCCAGGAGCGCGGTCGATCCGATGGCAGCAGCCGTCGCCCGCTCCTGGCGGGGCCGGACGATGCCTGATGCGCGCTCCGGCGGAGATACATCTGTCGAGGCCGCCGATCCGCGAGCGGCTGCCATCGCAGGCTCCCGGCGGGGTGGAACGACGTCCGACACCCGCCCCGGTGCAGGGGCCGCCACGACAGGCGGCCGCCGGCTGATGGTGAAGCGATGCCTGCGGAACACGGCGATCAGAGTCGCGAGTACCACTTCGCCAAGGGAACGGAGCGGCCGGTCGCGGGGCCATTGGTCCCAGTGCAGCCACGCATCCGGGCGGCCGAAGAAGACCCGGGTAATGGCAGACAACTCTTGAAGGTCTGCGGAATGGAACTGCAGGAAGGCCGTGTCGCCCTCCCAGTTGAGCACCGTGCTCGGCACCTCGACAATCTCATCGCAGACTGTAAACGCTGCGACGACCGACTCGCCCGGCCCGATTCCGAGCGGCTGCTCGATATGCAACCGTGCGCCCGAGAGCGACACGTCGGTGCTATGGGCCGCAACCCGTCCGCCGTTCGGCAGCACCAACTCCGCCGGGACGTCGGCGCGCGCCCGGGCCCAGACACGGAGCTGCTCGCGCTCCGCCCCGACCGCGACCGAGGCTGACACCGGGATGACGCACATGCCGCACCAGATCGTGTTCAACAGAAACGCCTGGAAAGCCAGTCCCGTGGTGGTGAAGACGCCGTGCAGGCCGACCAGGAAACCGAGCACGAGGAGTACCAGCAACACGACCTGCGGCACGACGACCCGTAAGTCGAGGTAGCCACGCTGCAGCGTGCCGCCCTTGCTCGTGACGTTGAACTGGCCCTTGCGTGGATTCAACAACGCCAGAACCGCGACGGGCAGCAATGGAACCGCCATCACCGCCTCGTAAATCTCGCTCCAGAACGAGTGCCGGTGGCGGCCGTTCATGCGCGCCGTGGTGGCGAACGTGTGGAACAGGTGCGATCCGGCATAGGCTACGATCGCCAGCGGCGAGGCGGCGATGATGTTTTGACCGAAAAAGAGGAACGCGAGCGGCGAAGAGAGGAACACCAGCCGCGGCAGGGAGAACAGGAACGAGAAGCTCGAGGCGAAGTAGCACAGCCGCTGGATCGGCCGCAGACCGCGTGCGAACGGCGTTTTTTCCATCCGCAGGATCTGGATCATCCCGCGACCCCAGCGGAGCCGTTGCCCGATGTGCAGAGCAAGCCGTTCCGTCGCGAGCCCCGCGATGAGCGGCACGCGCAGGTAGGCCGTATGCCAACCCCGCTGCTGCATACGGAACGAGCAGTGGCAGTCCTCGGTCACGGTCTCGGTCGGGACGCCGCCGATCTCCTCTAGTGCCGCACGCCGTATGACAGCGGCGGAGCCGCAAAAAAACGACGCATTCCAGAGATCGTTGCCGGGCTGAATGACACCGTAAAACAGCAGCCCCTCGTTCGGCACCGGCATCTTGTAGGCGAGGTTCCGCTCGAACGGATCAGGCGAGTAAAAATGGTGCGGGGTCTGCACCAGCGCGATGCGCGAATCCCGCAACAGCCAACCGACCGTCATCTGCAGGAAGGCGCGGGTGGGTGCGTGGTCGCTGTCGAAGATGGCGATGAACTCGCCATTGGTGTGGCGCAGCGCGTGATTGAGGTTGCCGGCCTTGGCGCCTTTGTTGTCCGGACGGATGATGTAGCCGCAGCCGCATGCCGCGGCGAAGTCGCGGAACTGTTCGCGCCGGCCGTCATCGAGAATCCAGACGTTGATTTTGTCGCGTGGCCAGTCGAGGTTGAGCGCCGCCAGCACGGTGTAGCGCACCAGGTCGAGCGACTCGTTGTAGGTCGGAATGTAGACGTCAATCGTTGGCCAGTCCGCCGGATCGGCGGGCAGCGGCACCGGCTTGCGGTTCAGCGGGTAGGTTGTCTGAACGTAGGCGAGCACCAGCAGCACACCAGCATAGGTCTCCGCCAGTATCAGCCCGATGCAGAGAAATTGCCGCACGAAGCTGTCGAACACCATCGTGTCGGAGACGCGCCAGAACAGATAACGGGAAGTGACCAGGACCGACATGATCACCAGAACGAGGCCGGCACGGCGCGATTGGAAGCGGTTGATGATCACGAACGCCACGATGCCGATCACGGTCAGGACCGCTTGCTGGGCGCCGTCCATCGGCATGGTGACAAACATGATTGCGGCGAGGAGCGCGAGCAGCAGTGAGGCGGCCCGGAGCAGACGACCCCAAAGCGGCAGTGGCTCGGTGAGGATCTTCAACATCAGCGCAAACCCCATTCCCGGAGCGCCGGAAATGCGTCCGCCTCCGGTGACGCCGCGGCGGCTGTTCCCCCGGTGCGCGCCGTGAGCGCATCGACGAGAAGCTGCAGATCCTCCGCCGCGCCCTCCGCCCCGTCGGTCAGCAGGTAGCGATGGACGAGCGCTTCCGCCAACGCGCTGTCCCAGCACACGGCACCGAGCAGCCGCGGGCCGAATGCATTCCGCGCGCTGTCCAGCACGGCGGCGCTGATGGGTGCATCGAGATCCACCTGGTTCATCAGCACGACGACCCGGTCGACCGAGCGGGCCGACATCGTGCCGCGGCCATAAATCTGGCCCGAAACGATCGGCGGGATCAGCGCAGCACTGGCGACGTCCGCAAGCAGCACGACGACGAGCAGATCAGCGAGCGGGGTGAGCGCGGCGAGCGCAGGCGAGAAGCCGGGCGCGGTATCGACGATCACGAAGCGCCCCGGGTCCGCCAGCATGTCCCTGACGGGCGCCGCGAGCAGATCAGGCCGGTTGAGCAGGGCCATGTCCGCTTCCAGTACCCGGCGCGACTCGCTCACGCCGTACGGCAACAGGTGCACGCCGGCCGGGGTGTCGACCACTGATGTTTGCCAGCGCGGCTGCTGGTCGAGCGCGTTCCCGTACCCGGCCTCGTCGCGGATCGACAGCCCGAGATGCAGCCGGAGCGAATTCTGCGGATCGAGATCGAGCGCCAGCACCGG
>JASHQG010000036.1 GCA_030037665.1 Acetobacteraceae bacterium | reverse complement strand
TTTTACGAAACTGCCTCGCTCGGCGCGCGCCCGTTGAAGGGCATAGCGGAGCTGGTGGAGGTATTCCGCCTGACTGGACTGCGTTCCGCCGCGCCCAGCGACAGGTTCCGGGCCGGCGACCTGGTGCGGCTGCGCAACCGCGCGGACGAAATGCGCATCTTGGAACAGGCGCTGCACACCGCGGAGCGCGGCGCCGCCAGCGCGATCGGCATCTCCGCGCCGGCCGGCGTCGGCAAGAGCAGACTGTGCTACGAGTACACCGAGTGGTGCCGCCGGCGCGGGGTGGATGTGCTGGAAGCGCGCGCCCACGTGTTCGGCCAGGCAACGCCGCTGCGGCCGGTGCTGGACATGCTGCGACGGTTCTTCCGCATTTCGCAGTTCGACGACCCGGAAACCGCGCGGCAGAACATCCGGTGCCGCCTTCTGAGGCTTGAGGATTCATTCGCGGCCGACCTGCCGCTGCTTTACGAATTTCTCGGATTTCCGATTCCCGCAATCCCGCCGGTACAACCGCTGGACCCGCGCGCACGGCACGCACTTCTACGCGACATCATGCGCCGAATGGTGAAGGCTGTCGGGCGGCAACCGACGCTGTTCCTGATCGAGGACCTGCACTGGCTGGACGACGCCAGCACCGATTTCGTCGAGACCATCGTCGACGCTGCGGCGGGTGCGCAGGTCGTCGTGCTGCAGAACTACCGTCCCGGCTTCACGGTGCGCTGGGCAACTCAGCCGCATTACCGCGAGCTGGAACTCTGCGAACTCGGTAGGGCGGACACAGAAGATATCGTCCGCGACCTGGTGGGGGAGGCGCCGGACCTGGCGCCGCTGGTCGCACAGATCGTGGCGCAAAGCGGCGGCAATCCGTTCTTCGCCGAAGAGTTGGTGTTGTCGCTGGTGCAGAGCGGCGTGTTGCGCGGCGAACGGCGGAATTATCACCTGGCTGCCGGGGCGCCGCCGGACCCGGCGTTGCCGCCCACGGTCGAAGCGGTGATCGGGGCGCGACTCGACCGCTTGTCTGTCCGCGAAAAGACGCTGCTGCAGATCGGCGCGATCATCGGCAAGGAATTTCCGCTGGCGGTCGCGCAGAAAGTGGCCTCCATCCCGGCCGAGGAGGCCATGCGCATCTTCGCCCGGCTCAGCGATGCCGAACTGATCCAGCCATGCCAGACGGCGGTCGGCCCTGGCTTCACCTTCCGCCACCCGCTGTTGCAGGAAGTGGCCTATGCGATGCAGCTTCGCTCGCGCCGCGCGCGATTGCACGCGTCCGTCGCTGACGCGATCTCGAGCTTCGAGTGGGGTCGCAACGACGAATTTGCCGGATTGCTCGCCCATCACTGCGAGGCAGCGGGCAAACCAGTGGAAGCCGCGCTGCATCTGCAGCGCGCGGCGCGCTGGATCGGCCGCACCAACTCAGCGCAGGCGTTCGCGCATTGGAAGAAGGTACGTGCGCTGCTGCAGGGTCAGCCGCGCTCCGAGGCCAATGACAGTCTGCGCGCGCTGGCGAGCGGGCAGATCCTGAATTTCGGCTGGCGCGAGGGGATAGATCCGGACGAGGCGAAGCCATATGCAGAGGAAGCGCTGCGCTATGCACGCGACGCGGGCGACCGCCAGCAGATGCCTTTGCTGCTCGGGCTCTATGGCCGCATCCTCGCACTCGGTGGCCTGGCCGACGAATACGTGCGGTTGGCGCGCGAAGCGTTGGCCCTGGTTGAGGAAGATGGCGATCCGGAGCGCATCGCCACGTCGAACGCCGGTCTCAGTCAGGCCTATTGGCTGGCGGGGCTGCTGCGCGAAGCGCTGGCAGCGAACGATGCGTCGCTGGCGGGCACCGCGGACCAGGAAGGGCCCGGCGGCAAGATCGTGCTCGGCCTGAACACAAGCCAACTCCTCGGCTTCGACGTCGATTACTGGAGCAAGTGCCGGCGTCCCCGCATGCTGGTCTGGCTGGGACGTTTCGACGAAGCGGAGCAATGGCTGAGCCGCGTGTTGCAGGTCGAGCCGGAACGAATCGACCCGCACGTGCAGTTCAGTCCGCACACCGCCGCAGTCGAACTCGCCTGGCATCTGGGTAATGCCGCGCTTGCCGAGCGTCACGCGCGTATGGTTGACGAATACCTGGCGCAATCGCCGACGCCCTATCTGCAAGCCGTGTCTTTGGGCTGCCACGGACTGGCGGCCAGCGCGGGCCGCGATTTCGCGGGCGCGGAGCGTCACTTCCGCGATGCACTGGACCTGGCTCGTCGCAGCAAGGCCGGACTCGAATTCGAGGCGCGATGGCTCGCGCAACTGGCCGATACGCAGCATCGAGCCGGCAATTTGGTGCTGGCGTCGCAAACCGCGCTGGAAGCACTGGAGGTGGCGCGGCGTCGCTCGGATCGTCTCGCCGAATGTCACGCGGCGATCGTCGCCACGGCCGCGCTGTCGGCCGCCGGGCGCCAGGCACAGGCCAAGGAAGCGCTGGCACGGGCAACAGAACTTATGCGCATTACCGGCGCAGCGTCGCTGCAGCCGATGCTGGATGCGGCACGACGGCAAATTGAACCGGGTAAAAAATAACGCTCTTGATTGGGATGTGTCGTCTCGGCAATATTCGCTTGTAAAAACGGCCAAAGAGGGGGGATTCGATCATGGGCGACATGCTACGCGATCCCGCGACGGCACACGTCATTTACCAGTTGAACAACCGGTTCGGCCCAGGCGATGCGATCCGGGAGATGGCTGCGGTGCACAGAGAGTTCGGGGTATTCTCCGAAAGGTCCTCGCTGCGGCAGGCATATCGGGCGGTGCACATCGTGCCGGAGGACTCCGCCGACCGGCGAAAGTGGTTCCGCTACCTGGACAGCCTGAAGGACTACACCTCCGACCAGAGCGCCGTGAACGGCCACGACCGGTGGCTGAATGCAATTCGGGAGAATCTGGAGAGCGCACAGCCGACGCCGATGCACACGCGCACGCATCTTTCGCGCGACGAGCCGCGGCTGGTCGTAACCCGGGGACGGGCGGTGCCGCACGAAAACCAGGACTACATCATCGTCTCGGTCCCGACGATACCGAGCGGGGAAGCGGCGCGACCGACTGTGACGACGGCGCGGGCGAAGCGGGCGGTCCGGCGGGGCGGGTGAGGGCGGGTGCGCTACACGGGCCGGCATTCGATGCGCTCTGCGTCGATGTTGAAGCTTACTATGCCGGCAAGCTTGCCCGTTATGGCGCGACTCCGCTCGGCGTCGACTGGTCGTGCGAGGCGACGCAGCATCTGCGCTTCGTCAAGCTTCTGGCGGTGTGCGATTTCGCTTCGGCGTTCTCACTGAACGACCTGGGTTGCGGCTACGGCGCGCTCGCGGGTTTTCTGGCAGCCCATCATCCGGCGGCGGCGGTCGACTATCTCGGCATCGACCTGTCGCGCGCGATGGTGCATCGGGCGCGGCGGCGGTATCGACGCAGGCCCGGTGTGCGGTTCGTGGTGGCACGAGGCTGTCCGCGGGTGGCCGATTATGCGCTCGCCAGCGGCATCATGAACGTGAAGCTGACGCAGCCGCTGGCGGTGTGGGAGGCGTATGTGCGGGCGATCCTGGCCGAGATGCATCGCGCCAGCCGCCTCGGATTTTCGGTGAATTTTCTGACGCGGCCCGCAAGGGGTGCACCGGCGGATCAACTTTACTGTCCGGACCCTTCCATGTGGGAACGGTTCTGTGTCGATGAGCTCGGCTGCCGCGTCAGGGTACTGCGCGATTACGGGCTGCGCGAATGCACGTTGCTGGTGTGGCCGGGCGAGGCGGGCGCGAGGGGGCGCTGACACACCCGGATTGCACCTGAGGGTGCTACGCCGATTGCGGCAGAGAACGAGTGACGCACCCATAGTGCCGGAGAAGCCTGTCGCCGGGTGGATCTGCGGCGGCGCTGAACGGTGCCGGCCGTCCTTGCAGGAGAGGCGCTTTTGTGGGTGGGACGCTGCCATAACCCTCTATCCGGGTAACGACCGTCCGACCCAACGGGCGGGCCGCTCGGCCATTGGGTGCGCGGCTCCGGGCGGGCACCGACCTGTGCAACACGACGGCATGGGCAGCCTGCTAGCCGCATATTTTCGTCGCCGCCTTCGCGCATCTGCCGCATCGCGCGATTGAAAATCATCTGCACCAGGCCGGCATCGATCTGTCCGCAACCGCTGCGCTGACCGCGCTCAAATCCGTCCGCGTCGTCGACATCGACCTTAGCAATAAAACCACCAAGCGTTCCGTCACGCGTGGCTCACAGCGCGCCGCCGCGGTGCTTCGAGCCCTCGGCATCGAGCACCTCGAGCCGCCAATGCCACCAATCCCGCGCCAGACCATCATGTAGCACCGTAGTGACAGACCGCGATTCCACCTCCAATGAAATCAACGGCTTGCCGGCCCCAAAGGGAAACATGGGCTAGGACTCTGCCGGTGTTGCGGGCCTTCCTATGGCTCCGTCCTCACCCGTAGCACGTCCAGCGGCACCAGCTTTCCCCCGCGTTCGAAATGCCAGAACGTCCAGCCATTGCAGGACGGTGCGTTGGTCACCGCTGCCCCCACCTTGTGGATCGACCCGCGCACCCCGGCCGCGAGCACGGTGCCGTCTGCCGCGACCACCGCCGTCACGCGCCGCTGCCGATCGTGCAGCTTGGTTCCAGCGGGCAGCAGCCCCTGTTCCACGAGGCTGCCGAACGGCACGCGCGGCGCCTCACGCTTGGACGGCGCTGTCAGCACGCCCTCCGCGGCCACAGGTTCGGTGCGCCGGATCCGCCCGATCGCCGCCTCGGCGTAGGCGGGATGCCGCTCGATGCCGATAAAGTGCCGGTGCAGCCGCTTGGCCACCACGCCGGTCGTGCCGGTGCCGAGAAAAGGGTCCAGCACAATGTCCCCCGGCGCGGTGGAGGAGAGCAGCACACGGTGCAAGAGCGCCTCGGGTTTCTGCGTTGGGTGCAGCTTCAGGCCGTGCCGGTTACGCAGCCGCTCGGCCCCGGTGCACAGCGGCAGGAACCAGTCGCTGCGCATCTGAATGTCGTCGTTCAGCGCCTTCATCGCCTGATAGTTGAAGCGGTGGCGCGAGTCGCGCTGGCGGGCCGCCCAGATCAGCGTCTCATGCGCGTTGGTGAATCGGCGGCCGCGGAAATTCGGCATCGGGTTGGCCTTGCGCCAGACCACATCGTTCAGGATCCAGAAATCCAGATCCTGGAGGATGGAACCGATGCGGAAGATGTTGTGGTAGGCGCCGATCACCCAGAGCGTCCCATCCTTGCGCAGCAGGCGGCGGCATTCGGCAAGCCAGTCGCGGGTGAAGGCGTCGTAGGCGGGAAAGTCGTTGAAGCGGTCCCATTCCTCCTCCACACCGTCGACCAGGCTGTCGTCAGGCCGGCGCAGCTCACCACGCAGCTGCAGATTGTAGGGCGGGTCGGCAAACACGCAGTGAACCGAGGCCGGCGGCAGCATGCGCATCAGCGTCACGCAGTCGCCCAGCAGGACCTGGTCCAGCGGCAGTTCTCGGACGATTTCCAAAGTGTTCCCCGGGGAGGTGGGGTGGTCGCGGCGGGCGCACATCGTGGCGGGCGCCGCGGAGCCGCGTCAATCGAATCCCTATGTTGGGTGCCATGGGACCGGCGGACGCGGTGATCGTGATCTTTGGTGCGGCAGTGCGCCCGGGCGGGCGGCCCAGTGCGATGCTGCGCCGGCGGGTGGAGGCCGCCGCGGCCTTCAGCGTCCGCTTCACCGAGCCCCTCTTCGTGCCGACCGGCGGGGTGGGGCGGCACGGCCCGTCCGAGGCGTCTGTCATGCGAGCGCTGCTCGTCGAGTGCGGCGTGGCGCCCGGGCGGATCCTGCTCGAGGAGAGCGGAACGGACACGCTGTCCTCGGCCCGGGCAGTAGCACGGCTGCTGCGGGCAGACGGACTGGCTGCGCCGGTGTTTGCAGCAAGCAGCGCCTTTCACCTGCCACGCTGCGTGTTGCTGTTGCGCCTGTTCGGCGTGCCGGCGCGCGCCGCCGGACCGCCCTGGGCATCGGCTGGGTCGCGATGGACGACACGCGCATGGTGGTGGCTCCGCGAGGCGGCGGCGCTGCCCTACGACCTGATCCTCGCACTGGTCGTTCGGCGCGGCTTTCACACCGACCAATGACCGCCTGATGCGGAATCGCGGTTCCCGCGGCGGCCATGCCGAGCGGTATTGAGCTGCCACGAGGTGCAGAGGCGAGGGAGCGCCAGTGCCTTCAAAACCCGGTCGTGCCTCGCCCGCTCGACAAACAGCGGCGGCACCGGCCGGGGAGCGCCGCAGATCTCTTCGTGGCGCCGCTCAGAAGTGGCTCCAGCCCCGTCGGGCGAGAACCATTGGTTGCCCGTCCGGGCCGCGCACCGCGACGCGTGGCGGACCGGCGCGGAAGCTGCCGATGCGCGTGACGGCGATGCCGGCGTCCCGCGCAGCGTCCCGCAGCTGCGCTTCGCGCGTGGGCGGCGCAGCCAACAAGAGTTCGTAATCGTCCCCACCGGAAAGAATGATGGGCAGCCAGTCCGCGCCGGCGTGACGGGCCGGTTCCGACAGAGGCACCAGCGCGGCGTCGATTTCGGCGGTCAGGCTCCCGGCGCGGCAGATGTGCCCGAGGTCCTGTACCAGCCCATCGGACACATCCATGCCAGCCGAGGCAATGCGCGCGATGGCGAATCCCACACGTGGCTGCGGCAGGCGGTACCGCTGCAGCAGGAATCCGCTTGGATCGGCCAGCCGGCCCTGCGCCACTGCCAGTCCGAGCGCACCGTCGCCGACGGTGCCCGTCACCCAGATGCCGTCGCCCGGTTGTGCGCCGGCGCGGTGCACCATCGTCCCCGGCGCAACATGACCGATTGCCGTGAGTGACAGCGCGATCGGCCCCGGTGTGGATGTCGTGTCGCCGCCCAGCAGCGTCGTGCCGAACTCTGCCTGGTCCTGTGCCAGACCGGCGGCGAACCCCGCGAACCACGCATCCGGCGTATCGCGGGCCGCGGCAACAGTAAGCAGGTAGCCGATCGGCACGGCGCCCTTGGCGGCAAGGTCCGACAAATTCACCCGCAGCAGCTTGCGGCCAACCAGGTCGGGTGGATCATCCGGCAGGAAATGCACGCCGCCGATCATCGCATCGACGGTCAGCACCAACTCCCGACCCGGCGGCGGTGCAAGCAACGCTGCGTCATCGCCGAGCCCGAGCGCACCCGGACCGGCGAGCGGACCGAAATGCCGTGCGATCAGAGCGAATTCGGCAGGCAGGTCAGCATCCGACATGCGGCGCATGCTATCGCTTCTGTCACGGCACGCGAAGCAACGCGTTCACCGAGCGCTCGCTACGGCGCCTCACGCAACAACCTCGAGGTAGCGCGGCGGAAATGCTGACGCTCGGGCGTGATGCGCCGTTCACGCCTCGCCGGCACCGGGCGGCAGCCCCAGCAAAACCCGCCCGTATGGCACCAGGGTCGCGAGTGGGCTGAACGCCTGGTGCGTCGCGATGGTCATGATGTCGCGCAGCAGTGGCTGCAGCCGGTCGCTGTCATAGGTCGTGCGCGCGCCGCACAGTTCGAAAAGGCCCTGCACAGCCGTGCGGATCTGCTGCATGCCATAGGTGAGGTCGCGGCGGTTACGCAGCACGTCCTCGGCGCTGACCGGCCGACCGGACGCGACGACCGCAAGGCTCTGTGCACGGAGCGTCTCCAGCATCAGTGATGCGGCATCGATCGCGGCAGAGGCCTCAGCGATCTTCAACTGAACCATTTCCGACTCTGCCAGCTTGGTCGTGCCGCGAGAGACGCGGCTGCCAAGCGCGGTGGCGGCGACCGCCAATGCGCGGCGGCCGAGCGCGAAAGCAACCGGCGGCAGCGAAAACACCACGAGATAGCCACGCGGCGCGCGTACGATGTCGTATTCCGGATGCACGTCCACACCCGGTGGCGTGCCCTCCAGCAGGTCCCGCAGCAACACGCTGCGGTGCTCCGGCACGTACACGTCTTGCAGCATCAGCGTGCGACTGCCCGTTCCGCGCAGCCCAAGCACGTGCCAGTCGTCGATGATCTCGATCTCGAGCATCGGCACCAGCAGATAGCGGGTGGGCGTGTTGCCGGCGGCGTCCTCACAACGCGCGCCGATGATCGCCCATTGCGCGTGCATGCAGCCGCTGGAGAACGGAAAGCGTCCCGACAAACGCCACCCGCCGGTTGTGCGCGTCGCGGTTTCGCGCGGTGCCAGCGACGACGAGGCGACGGCGTCAGGCGTGTCGCGCCATACGTCGATCTGTCCCTGCTCGGGCAGCGCGGCAATGATCCATTGATGCTCGGCCAGCACAGCATAGACCCAGGCACTAGAGGCGCAGCCTTCCGCGAGCGTTTCCACGATGCGGGAGAACACGCCGAACGGGAGCTGCAGCCCGCCGAAGCGCCGCGGTTGCAGCGCCCGCAGGATGCCGGCTTCGTGGTAGGCGGCGATGGTCTCGGCCGGCACGTTGCGCGCGGCTTCGGTGGCGACTTCGCGTTCCGCCAGCATGGGCACGAGATCGCGCGCGCGCCGGAGCAGCGCCTCGCCTTGCGGGGGAAAGGTTAATGTGGGTGCGGCGTGCAACAGGGCGGTGTTCCTTGGTCGGCTTGAGAGATGCTTCGGCGCGATCCGGAGGCTGTCAAGCGTCTGGCATGACGCGGAATGCCGCGACGACCCGGCCACCGAACCCGCGCGATGCACCGAACAGGTGTTCGGTCGGGCCGTCTTCGCTTACCCTTGTCGCGATGACCGATAACCTGACCCTTCCCGAACGCCTGGCGGCTCTGTGGGACCACCTCGGCCTCGGGCGTGCGCATGTCGCGACGCAGATGGCGGGCGACCTTGCTAAGTTCGCGCCCGCGTCAGCGGACCGGATCGGCGGCCTGGTGCTGTGCGTGCCATCGCGTCTCGATCCCGCGCCGTTTGCTTCGCTTGCACCACGCCTCTTGATGATCGCGGCGGAACATGGCCTCACCGCCGAGGTGATGGCGCGTGCGGGAGAGCGGCTCCCGGCTGCGCAACGTTACGTGCTGCGCGACTATGAAGCGCACGGCTGGGCCGATGTCGTTGCCGATCGGGGCGCGGAGATCGCTCGCCGCATGATCGACTTTCTCCATGGCCACGACGCTGATGCGCCCCGGCCCGGCGCGGCCGAAGGCACCATCGCGGGCATCTCCTGGCACCGGCAAGGCAACGGTCCGGCACTCCTGCTGCTGCCGTTCTTTCTCGCGCCGTCGCAGTGGCAGCCGGCGCTTCCCCTGCTTT
>JASHQG010000288.1 GCA_030037665.1 Acetobacteraceae bacterium | reverse complement strand
GGCATAGCTGCCATCCGATTGAAGCAATTGCGCATGAGCCGCATCTTTGACCAGCCGAACTGCGGTCCCCATTGAACATGCGTACAGAAGGGCTAGGCTCGCGTCGGGTCGCTATAAACCTTGGTTTAGACCCGAGCTGAAAAAGGCCCGATCATGCGGCCTTGGTTTGGTCGGTAGGGGGACGAGGTCGACCCGGGGAAGTTCTCTCAGCATGACGAGAGAGAGCGCGCCCGCATCCTGTGGGCGGGAACCAGCGAGTCACCCACGTCGCGGAGACCGATACGCGGGTCGGGATGCCTTACGGGCTAATGGACTAAATTGAGCTTGTCAGCCATTCGGCCGAGCTCAGGCAGCGAGTTAGCCTTCATCTTCCGCATCATGTTGCTTCGATGGACCTTAACGGTGGCTTCGCTGACGCCGAAATCGAAGGCAATTTGCTTGCTGAGGCGACCCTGTACGACCTGAATCATGATCTCGTGTTCGCGCGGGGTCAGTGATTCAAAGCGTTCCCTGAGCACATCCAGGTTCCGGTCGTTCTCACGTCGGGCGCGATCGCGAGAGAGGCCCAGCTGGATTGCATCGAGGAGTTCCTGATCGCGAAACGGCTTCGTAAGGAACTCGATGGCACCGCCTTTCATCGCCTGTACAGACATTTGGATGTCGCCATGCCCTGTAATGAAGATGATTGGGAGTTGCCTGCTGGTTGCGACAAGCTCGCGCTGCAAATCGAGGCCGCTTTGACCCGGCAGTCTCACGTCAAGGACGAGACAGGCGGGGCCATCTGGCAGTTCGGCCGCGAGAAATTCAGAAATCGACGCGAACAACAGCGCGTCCAGTTCAAGCGACCGTAAAAGCCGCCCAACTGAGCCCCGGAGGTCCGGGTCGTCGTCAATGACCAAGACGGTCGGCTTTGCGTCAGGCATCGCGTTAGCTTGAGTTAAGGAATCATGGGCGTGAGCCCGGTCTCGATCCGCACGTTCCGTAGCGCCGTAGCGGTTAGCCTAATCACAGTCTGGGCATATGAATAGCCTGCACGCCCCGCCCGAATGCGGATTCCGACGATTTTCGCCAGGCGTTCCGATTGACGTCGACCGGTCCAGGTACTCCACAGGAGGGACCCACGCGGAGCGGAGCCCGGGAGGCGCCTGTGGACCCACCTGGGCAAGCCCAGTGTTGGTGGCGCCGCGGAGACGGTGATCAAGTCGACGTCTTGGGGCGGCCTCATTGCGCCGGGAATCGCCGCGTAGCGTGAGACCGTGAGCGGTGTGGGCGAGGATGGCGTCGGCATGGTCGATAAAGAGCCGCGGGGAATGTCAGCAGCTGGAGGGCTAAACTAAGGTTTAGGCACACGGGGATTGCTCCTTCGGTCTTTGTGGCGAAGGATGTGGAGTTCACGCGCAGAGGCGAAATCTCTTTCGTGGACCGTCAGCATGGCGGTTGTAGCGGGCTGCTGCGAGGCTGTATGCCGAAAGCGTCCTTGGTCTCGGTTGTTGAAGATGACCAGTTCTTTCGCGAGTCTATGAAAAGGCTTATGAGGTCGCTCGGCTACACCGTTGAGGAGTTCCCGTCGGCAGCCGATTTCCTTGCGTCCCCGCGTCTCGTCGAAACTGCCTGCTTGATCGCCGACGTCCAGATGCCTGGGATGACCGGAGCCGAGCTCCACAGACATCTTATCGATTCGGGGTTCGCGATTCCAACGATCCTTGTGACCGCCTACCATAATGACGACGTCCGGATCCGCGCGCTGAGCGAAGGGGTTGTTTGTTACCTTCGCAAACCCATTGATGAGAAGCACCTCTCGCGGTGTCTCCGTGAGGCTCTCCATCCTGGTGAGCCGCCCAACGAGAACTCATGAATTTTTCTCCGAGCCGGGCAACGTGAACTGAAATACGGCTCCTCCCGGCTCATTTGCGTCTGCCCACAGCCGGCCCCCGTGGGCGTCAATGATGGACCGGCAAATTGCCAGCCCCATCCCGATACCGTTGGGTTTTGTGGTGTAGAAAGCGTCGAAAACGCGCTCGATATGTTCCCGATCAATGCCCGGCCCGGAGTCACACACCGTGACCAGAACGCCATTCGTCCGGCTTTGCTCACTGCAGATGAACAAGTCGCGCGCGCCCTTGCCGACCGCGCCCATTGCTTCGACGGCGTTCAGTATCAAGTTCAGAATGACTTGCTGCAATTGAACGCGGTCTCCCTCCACGGGAGCCAACCCGTCCGACAGGCGGACTTGGACGGAAACTCCGTTCTCGGCGATCGCGCTTTGCGCCAGTCCAATCACCTCGCTGATCGCTTCATTGAGATCAAATCGATGTTTTCGCGGTGGCGCCTTCTTGATATGACCTCGAATCCGGTCGATGATGTCCCCGGCGCGGTCAGCGTCGCCAACAACGCAGCCGAGTGCTTCCCGGACTTCGCCCAGGTCTGGCGGCTGCTTATCGAGGAAATTGAGGGCCGCACGCGCGTTGTTGCGCGCGGTTGCGATGGGCTGCGTGATTTCGTGAGCGAGCGAGGCGACCAGTTCTCCCATCGTGCTCAAGCGGTTCATATGGGCGAGGTCTGATTCCAGTTGGCGCAACCTCTCATTCGCCTCCTGAGCACGCACCGTTGTGGTCACATCGGTGCCGGTGCCGCGATAGCCGCGGAATTCTCCGGTGGCATCAAACACGGGCTTGCCGCTGGCTTTCACGTACATTGGAGTGCCGTTACCACCCATCGAGCAATGTACGAAGTCACGGAACGGCTTACGCGATTCAAGAATCGCCAGGAAAAGCCGCCACTTCTCCGGTTCCGTTTCAAGGTCGAGAGCGCGATCCCAGCATAGCGTGCCGATTCGACGTGTCGCGTCCGAGCCAAACGCATTCTCGGTCAGCAGCGTAAATTTATAGTCTGGACCGGTCTCCCAAAACCAATCGGAGGCAGTTTCGGCGTAGTCGCGGAACTTCCCTTCGCTCTCGCGCAGTGCCTGCTCGGCACGCTTGAGCTCTTCAATATCCAGTGTCGCCCCAATCCATGCGAGGAGGGTTCCGTCGCTTCCCCGGAGCGGCTCAGCGCGAGAAAGG
>JASHQG010000035.1 GCA_030037665.1 Acetobacteraceae bacterium | reverse complement strand
CACAACGCGCGCGCAGTCGAGCCGCCCGCCCCGCATATCGACGGGCTGCCGTCGCCGCACAACGGCGTCGCGGCGAACGTGCTGGTGTCGAATTTCACTGCCCTGGTCGGCGTCTATCTAAGCCCGACGGAACAGGAATTCGCCGGCAACTTCACCGTATGGCCTGGCTCGCATCATGTGCTTGAGCAGTATTTTCGCGAGCGTGGGGTCGAGACGCTGCGCAGCGGCATGCCGAGAATTCCGCTCGGCACATCGCTGCAGCTGATGGCCGAGCCGGGCGATGTCGTCTTGTGCCACTATCAGCTGGCGCACACAGCCGCGGTCAACGTCTCCGATCGCGACCGCTACGCCGTCTATTTCCGGCTGTGGTTCAAGGACATCGACGAGCGCCGCTGGCAGTTCATGACGGACATCTGGAACGGCTGGCGGATTTAGCTGGAGACCGACCCGGTTAGACACTGCTCGCATTAGTGACCGCTATCGGCGCAACCTCGTCATCCTGATGGGCGGAGACGAAGGACTGCTTTCCACCCAAACCGGATGCGGCGTAGGCAGGGCTAGTCCGTTGTCATGGCAGGCTCCCCACAGCAGATCACGAATCATAATTGGCGCACCAGGCAGCGGCGCGCCTCTTTGGGCGCCAAGCCTACTTGTGAATGGTCAAACGGGCAGTTATCGTTCCTCGCTCGGAACCGGCCAATGAAGGCCCGCGAGGTTAGCGTCATGCCACATGCGACGAACGGGGACATCCACATTCGCTATGAGATCGAGGGGGAAGGCCCTCCTCTCGTTCTGCATCATGGAAGCTTCGCGTCCGGGGCCGACTGGCGTGATCTGGGGTATGCTGAGGAGTTAAGACACGAGAATCAATTGATCCTGATAGACGCAAGGGGTCATGGTGCGAGTTACAAGCCTCATGACTCAGCAGCCTATGCCATGGCTCGACGCGTGTCCGACGTAATCGCCGTGTTGGATGATCTGAAAATCACTAGCGCTAACTTCTTCGGCTATTCAATGGGGGGATGGATCGGATTTGGATTAGCAAGACACGCGCCGACCCGTTTCCATTCCTTGATCCTGGGTGGCGCGCACCCCTTTGCCGAAAACCTTCAAGGATTTCGAGATATCTTGTCAGGCGGAATGGTGGAGTTCATCTCGACGGTAAAGCAGGTCTATGGGCCATTCATAACGCCGGGGATACTAGCTCGTCACGAGGAAAATGACTTAGAGGCCCTTCTGGCATTGTCGCAAGATCGATCCGACTTTTCTGAAGTTCTTCCCATGATGACAATGCCATGCCTCCTCTTCGTCGGGGAAGACGATCCCCGCCTCAACGCAGTGCAGGAATGTACCCACAATATTCCGGGCGCCACATTCTTTTCTCTTCCTGGATGCGATCATGCGGCTGGGTTAGCTCGCCATGATCTTGTCTTGCCACACGTCACTGCTTTTCTGAAGAAGGTCGGTCGATGCTGAGGGTCGTAACTCACCTCGGGAAACCCGGACACACGATGGACTTCGGTGGTAACCGCCTGGAGTCCTTTGCTGCATAGTTCCTACTTTTCGCATGCGGTCGGATGGCCGGTCTCCACCCGATGCAGTCATCGGACGCGGCCGCTGTTTGAGGGACAGGCCACCGCAATATGAGCGACGCAGAGCACCAGTTCGTCGAGCGACCGCCTGGTCCGGCGCAGCACCAAGGTCGAGCTGCGCCATGCCCAGCTCGAGGTCGCTGTAGTCGAAGGCGCGGCGCTCGATCGGCGCGAGCGGTGGCAGCGGCGCCGCGGGCCCGGCGACGACGTCGTACTCTTCCACCGCGATGACCGGCGGCCGGCCACGCCCGCGGCCGGGTTCGGGCCGGTAGGCGGGCGGACGGCGTCGGCGAGCAACACAATGCCTTTGAGGCCGAACAGCCGCCGCTTCGACCGCCTTGCGATCTCGACGGCGATTCCGGAGGCGACCAGGCCGTCGAGCACGCGGGTCGCGGTTTTCACCGCGACGTCGAGAGGCAAGCAAAATAGGACAGGTCCTGGTCGGGAGCGGGCTGCTTTGCTTGCGGGGCCGCTCGCATGACCCGAAGCCCGACCGAAGAGGACGGGCGGTGGCTGCGTCAACTTTGCGGTGCGTTCACTGGCGAGCATGACTCCATTCGAGCCGCGCGGGTGGACACCTCAGAATTTCGCCATCATGCGTCGCCTGTTCATCAGGTGCCTCGAGCATGTTCTGACGGCGCCACGCATTGGGACTCACCCCCACCACAGCGTGGAATACCCGGCAATAGTGCGACTGGTCAGCGAAACCGCAGGAAAGTGCAATCTGCGACAGCGGCTGCTTCGACGTGAGCATCATCTGTTGCGCCTGCTCGACGCGACGCCTGCGAACGTAATCGAGCACGGTCGCGCCGAACGTTGCCTTGAACGCGCGCGAGAAATGATTCGGGCTCAAACGTGCCCTGCCGGCACAATCCTGCAACCGGATCTTCGAACCGAGCGACGTGTCGATAAATTCTCGCACCTTACGTGCTTGCCACGGCAGAAGACCGGCTACGGCAGATCCCGCTGGTTTCGTCCGCCTCGGCGGATCCTCGGCATCACCACGCAGTATGGCCGCTGCCACCTTGATCTGCGATTTCGCCAGTGCCTGGTCCTCGTCCCAGACCCGCAGGGCGGCGTCGAGAAACCTGGTCGCCATCGCCACCGACGATCGCTCTGGCAGCGGACTCGACTGCCGAAAGCGGGGATC
Organism: Acetobacteraceae bacterium; assembly: GCA_030037665.1. Lineage (GTDB taxonomy): Bacteria > Pseudomonadota > Alphaproteobacteria > Acetobacterales > Acetobacteraceae > JASHVB01. The sequence continues at coordinate 5,932 of JASHQG010000035.1, read as the reverse complement.
CTCGATTTCGTAATCGCGGATCGGTTGAGAGACACCCATGTAGCTCTTCCCAAAATGATCAATCTCATAGTCTGGTCGGCTGCGTGCCGGCTTCTGCCTTGTCTTCGGTTCACCCCGACGCCTCCACTCATACGCCCTTCGTATCTGGCCCGGAGTGGGTTCTCCCTGATCCTGCGCAGCAGGCAGGCGGCCTGACCTCAGAGGTCACGGCGCTTGCCGCCGCGGATTTGCAACGCCCGCTTGCCAGCACCTCAACCTGAGGCCGCACCGGCAGACGATCGTCTCGACGCCTGCTGCGGCCCGACGATGGGCCGCACGGGAGCACCTGGGGCGATCTTCTGCAGATTGCCGACGATCACCGCGTCAGCAGCCGAGACGCCCTTGGTGATCACGACGCGATCGCCATAAGTCGCGCCGATCGACACCATGCGTTGAGCTGCCTTGCCGTTATCGGCGACGTAGACGTACTTCCCGAGCTGGTTCGAACCGAGCGCTACCTGTGGCACCAGCAGGGTGTCGGGACGATCGGCCACGTGCAGGCGCACACGTACGAACTCGCCAGGCAGCAGGCTGTGGTCGGGATTGGCGATGGTCGCCCGCGCGACGATGGTGCCGGTGTTCCGCTCCACCGTGTTGTCGAGGAAGGTCAAAGTCCCCTTGTATCGCTTTCCGTCGTGGTCTGGGATTGTCACCTCGGCGGGGATCGTCTTAGCCCGGTACTTGCCGAGGCGGTCGAGGTCCGTCTCGCTCGGATTGAATGTGACGTAGATCGGATCAAGCTGCACGAGGGTATTCAGATGGGTGCCCGCGGCATTGATCAGCGTGCCCTCATGCACAAGGCTCCGCCCGAGGCGACCGGCGAAGGGCGCTCGGATCTCTGTGTAGCCGCGATTGAGCGCCGCCGTCTCAACCGCCGCCGCATCCGCGGCGAGCGTCGCCTGCGACTGACGAAGCGTGCTCGTTGTCTGATCAAACGCGTCCCACGTCGCCCACCCGTCCTTGCTCAGTGTCGCGGTGCGGTGTTGCGTACTACGCGCATAATCATAGGCAGCGGCGTCGCGGCGTGCCTGCGCCGTCGCTTTATCGAGGGCCGCCTGATAATCGCGCGGGTCGATCTGGTAGAGAAGCTGGCCTTGCGTCACGTCCGCGCCGTCGCCCACCGGACGCGACGCAAGATACCCCGTGACCTTCGCCTCAAGCGTGACATTCCGGATCGCCTCCGTCGTGCCCACGAAATCGAGATATTCGGGCACCGTCTGCCGATCCACCGAGGTCACCGGTACGGGCAGCGGCGGCGGGCCGCTCGCCAGCGGGGCGCGCACGACGCCATGGCTCGGACTGGCCAGCAGCGCGAACCCGATCGCGACCAGCGTGACAGCGCCGGTGCCCAGGCCGATGTTCTTCAGGGACAAACGCATGATCATTCTCTTTTCAGGACTCAATCACCGGTGGCGCCTTGGAGGCGGCGCTGATCGACAGATTGTTTGTGCTCGAACGTCGCGCCTTCACGCAGCCGTTCGATAACCGCGTAAAACACCGGCACCAAGGCAAGTCCGAAAACCGTTGCCGCCAACATGCCGCCCACGACGGTTGTGCCGATGGACTGTCGACTGCCTGCCCCCGCACCGGAGGCCACCATCAGTGGTGCGCTGCCGAGAATGAAGGCGAAGGCTGTCATCAGGATCGGCCGCAGCCGGAGCCGCCCCGCCTCCATCGCCGCCTCGACGACGCCGGCGCCGCGCTCGCGCAGTTGCTTGGCGAATTCGACGATGAGGATCGCATTCTTCGCGGCCAGCCCGATCAGCATGACAAGGCCGATTTCCGAGTAGACGTCGAGCTGCATGCCGCGGAGCCACAGCGCCAGCACCGCGCCGAACAGTGCGAGTGGCACCGAGAGGATCACCATGAACGGCATCGACCAGCTTTCGTACTGCGCTGCCAGCACCAGGAACACGAAGACCAGCGCGAGAGTAAAGACGATCGGCGCGGCTGATCCCGCTTTGATCTCCTGGTACGCGATGCCGGTCCACTCGTAGCCAAAATCGGCCGGCAGCGCTTCTTTGGCCGCCTGCTCTGCGGCGGCGATCGCCTGCGCCGAGCTGTAACCCGGTGCCGGCGCCCCATTGATCAGGGCGGATCCATAGACGTTGTAATGCGACACGTATTCCGGTCCGACCGTTGGCTGCAGCGTACCGAGTGTATCGAGCGGGATCATCTGCCCGGCTGCGTTGCGCACATAGAGACGCGATAAATCTGTGGCACCGGCGCGGGCATCCCGCTCGGCCTGCATTGTCACCCGGAAGGTCCTGCCGAACAGATTGAAGTCGTTCACGTAGAGCGAGCCGAGATAGATCTGCAGGGTGTTGAACACGTCCGACAGATTGAGACCCAACAGCTTCACCTTGGTCCGATCGAGATCGTACTTGTACTCGGGGGTCGACGTGCCGAAGGTGGTAAAGACCTGATGCGGATCGAGCGCAGGCTGCGCGCGGGCTTTCGCCAGCAGCGCCTGTGTCGCATCGTTCAGCGCTTGCGGGCCACGTCCCGTCAAATCTTCGACTTCCAGTTCGAACCCCCCGGTGGTGGAGATGCCCGGGATCGACGGCGGGTCGAAGCTGAGGCTGATCGCATCCGAGATCGCCAGCAGTTTCGGGCGCACGGCTTCGATGATGCTGGCAGCGGTGAGTTTGGCGCCGCGCTGGTCCCACGGCTTCAGGACGGCGAATTCCACGCCGGCATTCGACTGATTGGCTCCTGTCAGGAAGTTCGTGCCGGTGACCGGAACCACATCCTGCACCCCGGGCTGTGCGGCCAGGATCCGGCGTACCTGCTCCGCCACCTGCTCGGTCCGCTGGAGCGATGCACCGTCGGGCAGTTGGATGACCGCAAAGAAGTACCCCTGGTCTTCAACCGGCAAGAACCCGGCCGGGATCCGTGTGTAGAGGCCAAAGGTAATCAGCAGTGCGCCGGCGAACATGGCCAGCGCACCCCATCGCGCCGCGATCAGCCACCTGACGGCTCGCCCGTACGCCTCTGCCGCTCGCGTGAAACCGGCATTGAAGGCGCGGAAAGGCAAAAACCGGGAAGGCGGACGATGGCGCAGGAGCACCGCGGCAAGGGCCGGGCTCAGCGTCAGCGAGTTGAAAGCGGAAATCGCGACGGAGATCGCAATCGTCAGGGCAAACTGGTTGTAGAGCCGTCCGACGACGCCCGGCAGAAAAGCCACCGGCACAAACACTGCCATCAGCACAGCCGTCGTCGCGATGATCGGACCGGTAACCTCCTTCATAGCGGTCATTGCGGCCTGCACCGGCGCCAGCCCGCGTTCGAGCTGACGTTCCACGTTCTCGACCACGACGATGGCATCGTCGACGACCAGCCCGATCGCCAGCACCATGCCCAGCATGCTCACCATGTTGAGCGAAAAGCCGGCTGCCAGCATGGCAGCCAGCGTAAAGATCAGAGAGACCGGGATGGCGATCGCGGGAATGATCGTGGTGCGCCAGCTTTGCAGGAAGAGAAAGACCACGCCCATCACCAGCGCGAGCGCCTCGGCAAGCGTCACCATCACGTCGTGCATCGAGGCGGCGACGAACATGGTCGTGTCATAGGGAATCCGCCAAGCGAGGCCCTGGGGGAACCGCTCGCCGAGCCGCGCCATCTCGGCCTTCACTTCGCGCTCGACCTTCAGCGCGTTCGAACCGGGCGTCTGATAGACTGCTACGAAAACGGTGGGCCGGTCGTTCAGGCGCGCACTTGACGTGTACTGCAGCGCACCCAATTCGATGCGCGCGACGTCGCGCAGGCGAACCACGGCTTCGCTTGCGGTGCCGGCGCGGACGACGATGTCACCGAACTGTGCGGGGTCGCTCAGCCGGCCGACGGCGTTCACCTGGTATTCGAACATGGTGCCGGCCGGCGCCGGCGACTGGCCAAGTTTGCCCGCCACAACCTGCACGTTCTGCTCGGCAATGGCATTCTGCACGTCGGTGGCGGTGACGCCGAGTTTCGCCAGCTTGTCTGGGTTCAGCCAGACCCGCATCGAATAGCGGCGCTCGCCGAAGATCGTCACGTCGCCGACGCCGGGCAGCCGCTTGAGCGGGTCGACCAGCTGCAGATACGCGTAGTTGCTGATATCGACCAGATCGACCGAATTGTCGGGCGAATACAGTGTCACACCAAGCAGGATATTCGGATTTTTCTTGCTGACGGTGATGCCGGCCTGATTGACGACGGCCGGCAGGTCACCTTGGGCCTGCGCCACACGGTTCTGCACGTCCACTGCCGCGATATCGATCGGGTAGCCGACATTGAACGTGATGGTGATGGTCGAGCTGCCATCATTGGCGCTGACCGACGACATGTAGGCCATGCCCTCGACGCCGTTGATCTGCTCTTCCAGCGGCATGGTGACGGTGTTGGCGACAACGTCGGAGCTGGCACCCGGGTAGGTCGCGGTTACCACGACCTGCGGCGGCGTGACCTCGGGAAGCTGCGCGACCGGCAGGAACCGGTACGCGACCGCTCCCGCGAGCATCATAAGGATGGCGATGGACGCCGCGAAAATCGGGCGGTGAATAAAGAAGTTCACCATTCGGGTATGGCCTTGGGAATGGGGTGGCTATCGGCTTGGCTCTGCGCTATATGGGTGTGACCGATCGGTAACATCACCGAAAGGTGTGACCGGTCAGTCACGTCCTCGAGAGCACCTCGCCATGGCCATGCCGAAGGCCAAGTCAGCCGCCGATCCGTGCATCCCGGTGCCGCCACGCGAGCGCATCCTCGCGACCGCGCGGACATTGTTCTACCGCCGCGGCATCCATGCCGTGGGCGTGGACGCGATCGCCGAGGCGGCGGGAACCAACAAGATGACGCTCTACCGGCACTTCAACTCAAAGGACGAGCTGGTGGCGGCGTGCCTGCGTGAGGTCGCAAGCGAGGCGGACGCGGAATGGGACGCGATTACAGCCGCGCATCCCGGCGACCCGAAAGGCGAGCTGGTCGCCTGGTTGCAGCACATCGGCCAATGGTTCATCGCCGAAGCCGGCCGGGGATGTGCACTTGTGAATGCCGCCATCGAGCTGGCGGATCCGGACCATCCCGCGCGTGAGGTGGTCAGAGAGCACAAGTCCGCCGTCCGCGATCGGCTCGCCAGATTGTGCCGGGAAGCCGGCTTACGCGACCCCGAAGCAGTTGCCAGCCAGGCATTCCTGATCTGCGAAGGCGCCCGTGTCACCGCTCAGAGCCTCGGTTCGGACGAGCCGCTGAGGCGCGTTCCGACGCTGCTCAATGATCTCGTCGAGGCGCACACGCCGCGCGACCCAGCCTTGCGCGGATCGCTGCCTCATGCGTCGCGACAGGGCTGAAGGGCCTCTGCATCAGGTGGGATCGCACGGTGGCCGCGGGTCGCGACCGTTCCCACGTGGGGATCGCTGAGGCCGACACCGGAGCCTTGGCTGAACCCGGAACGTTTGATCCAGACCAAAGAACCAACGCCGCTCGACGGGCACGGCGGGCCCATATTCGACAACCGGCGCGGCATATGCATCGGCGATTAACGCGCGCAGCTCTGCGGTGCCGGTCGCGTCATCGACGATGGCCCTGGCGGCTTCCGTCGCGCGCGCCAGCGCGGCGACATCGCTGATATCAAGCTGGCCTAGAAGCGCATGCGGCCGCGGCCAGGCGTTCGCCGCGCTAAGAGACTCCTGATAGACCAATGCCGTCAGTGCGCAACCGGTCGGGGCGACAACGCCGGCAGAGGCGAGCTTGCGCGCAGGCTCACCGAGCGAGGCATTCTTGCCGCCGACCCTGGAAATGTCTGCCAGGCCGAGCGAGGTTAACCAGCGCAGAGCGGCGGCGGCTGCGGACATGGTTCGCCGTCCGCCCTATTGCGTTCCGCCAGCGGATCCTCGGCTGCGTCAACGATGTGACC